>JAPXRK010000086.1:0-6640 GCA_033813575.1 Synergistales bacterium | reverse complement strand
ACAGGCCCTCTGATTTCCCGGAAATCGGCGACATCCAGGAAGTCCGGGAACCGGTCATCAAAATTTCCCTTTTCGTCCCCACGGAGTATGTCGGGAAAGTGATGAAGCTCTGCCAGGACAAGCGGGGGACCTATGTTTCCATGGACTATCTCGCCCCGGACAGGGTCCGGCTGGTGTATGAACTCCCTCTTGCGGAATTCATCATAGACTTTCACGACAAGCTCAAATCCCAGACGAGAGGATACGCCTCCCTTGACTACGAGTTCATCGGCCTGAAACCGGCGGATCTCGTGAGGGTCGATGTACTCGTGAGCGGCGAGGCGGCGGACGCCTTTTCCTTCATCTGCCAGCGGGATTCGGCCTATCACAGGGGACAGGCCGCCGTGAGAAAGCTGAAAGAGCTCATCCCCAGCCAGCTCTTCGAGGTTCCCATCCAGGCCTCCATAGGGAAGAAGGTCATCGTGCGCCAGAATGTGAAAGCCCTTCGCAAGGACGTCCTCGCCAAATGCTACGGAGGCGACATCTCCAGAAAGAGGAAGCTTCTCGAAAAGCAGAAGGAAGGAAAGAAGCGGATGAAACAGATCGGCAGGGTCTCCATTCCCCAGGAGGCGTTCCTCGCGTTCCTCCAGGTGGAAGAGGATGAAGAAAAATAGCTCCCGTTCACAGAAAATCGGTTCTTCGCTGGGGGCCCTTTCCGGATCCTTTTCCGTCTATATCCATATTCCCTTCTGCCTCCGGAAATGCCCCTACTGTTCCTTTTTCAGCGTTCCCTCCACCCCCGGAGAGAGCGAAAAATACCTGGATCTGCTGAAAGAGGAGATCCAGTTCTACCGGGCTTTTCTCGGGAAGGGATCGGAAGCCTCCACCATGTATTTCGGAGGCGGAACGCCAACCATGCTCACCCCGGATCAATGGGAAGACCTGCTGTCATTTCTCGGCGAGAACATTCCAATTTCACCGTCCGCGGAGATAACCGTAGAGGCGAATCCGGAATCTTTTACGAAAAGGCATGCCGACGCCTGGAGGAAGGGGCGGATTTCCAGGGTGAGCATCGGTGTCCAGAGTTTTTTTGACCGGGATCTTCTCTGGCTCGGACGCCCCCATGATGCCTCAAAGGCTTGCGATGCCGTCCGGACTGCGGTCCGGGAAGGTTTTTCCGTCAGCGCCGACCTGATGTTCGGGCTGGGGGGCCAGACGCTCAGGTCCTGGGCCTCTTCGGTGGAAACTGCACTGGAACTCGGTGTGGAACACATTTCACTCTACCAGCTCAGCATTGACGAAGGATGCCGGTGGAATTCCTCTCCCCCCTCCGGAAGAGCGGACGGGTATTCTTTCTACAGGTGGAGCCAATGGTATCTTCCACGGAAAGGCTTCAGCCAGTATGAGATCGCCAGTTTTTCCCTGCCTGGACGCCACAGCCGCCACAACACAGCCTACTGGCGGAGAGATCCCGTTCTTGGTCTGGGAGCCGGTGCATGGGGATTTCTCGGGGAGAGACGGTACCGGAATGAGGAAAGTCTTGAGGGATATGCCTCCTCCGTCCGGACCTGCGGGGGAAGCGTGGCTGAAATCGAGTCGGTCTCCGGTGAGAAGGCCGCAAGAGAAGCCGCCGTGCTTCTGCTCCGGACGAAATGGGGCATTTCGTTCGGCGATTTTTCGAACAGGTACGGTCAGGCAATACTCGGCAGCATTCGGGATACCCTCAGGCGGGAAGCTCCCGACGACTGCTTTTACGAAAGCAGGGACGGCCTTTCGCTGACGCCGAAAGGGATGAGAGTCGCAAACGCCCTCTGGAGCCTGATAATCTGAGGGCAATGAAAGGGGTTGCTCCTGTGGAATACGGAATGATCCGCTTCGGTCCCGGTGAAGATTACGTGGTTGAAGACGTCCTGATGTGCCTTGCGAGATTTTCTCCCCCGCGGCCCATGAAGGGCTACGAGGTGAATGTCTCCGACTCGCTGCGGGGAGGTCTTTCCTTCATGGAAGGCGCGGACGGAGAGAGCGGGCTCAATGGAGGAATCCTGCTTCCCCTTTCGAGGGTCTATGTTTCCCTGGGCGAGGATGGGGGATCCCTTCTCATCGCGGCGGACACCATGGAAGAGCGGGCCCGCTGGATCAGCGGCAGGGTCGTCTCCCGTTCGGGACGGAACTTCAACGGTGTGATCCACCATACCTATCCCAGGACGGACTGGACACTGGTGGGAGTTACGACGCCGGGATGGATGCTCCTGTTCGACGAGGAAGCTCCCGGAGCGGAACAGGACATCCTCGACAGCGAGGTCCACGTGGCCTATCTCCCGGCGGAGGAACGGCTTCTGACGTTTCTTTCCCCCGACAGAAGCACCGGGGAAGCTCTTTCTTTTCTGGCGGAATATCTGCTTTCATGCCTCCCCTTCCGAGAAGAGGAGGCATGAAGGCTCTTTTCAGAAGGTAAGCTGTTTCTCAGCGGAAAGCAGGGCTTCCGTAATCTCGAACATGTTGGAGATTACTCCCGCCCCGATGTCGGCAGTGATGCCGAAATGGTTGGTGCATGTGCCGCAGACGAGGATTTTGGTTCCCTTCTTCCGCAGGGCGGAGAGGTGGTCGCAGGATGACGTGTTTTTCAGGGCCAGCTTTACGCCCTCGTTCATGAGCGCCACCACGGACGGCGGATTTTGGAGCTGGGAGAGAGTTCCGAGGAAACCCTTCATGAGCACCTCTCCCAGGACCTGGTCTGCTCCTCCGATAGTCCTGTCGGTGATCAGGACGGCCGTATTCTGCAAGGCCTTTTCCTGTTCCTCCGTCGCCGGGGAGGGCTCAGTCCCATGTTCGTTTTTCGATCCCCTGATGGTAATGGTGCCGTCATCGTCTATTATCTGTACGCGAAATCCGTTTTTTTCGAGAAACCGCTGGACATTGGATGCGGAAACCGCGTTGTCGAGGTAGATCTCGAGTTCCTTTTCACCAGAGTCCACATGCGTTTTGGTCATCATGACCGGCTGGGGGCAGCTTTTGCCCCTTGCGTCGATCGTCGCCATTCTGTCGCCTCCCCGAAGTGTTTTGAAAATCCCGAATCGTACTGTCCGCTATTATAGGGTAGAATATGGGCTGAAGCAAAGTTCTCCGCTGTCTCTGCGGCCTCTTTTCATCTTCGAATGCGGTGCCGTGTTTTCCGATCCGCGATTTTTCCGAGGAAAGGTGATGTTGGTTCCATGAAGGCTCAAACGAAAGATAAAAACAGTCTCCGATCGCTCCCCGCCATGGACTGCCTCCTTGGCATGCCCGATATGGAGCCCTTTCTGGAAAGCATGGGCAGAGAGGCGGTAAAGACGGTCCTCGGTGAAGCCCTCGATTCCCTTCGAAAAAAAATACTCGAAGGCGAAGATGCGGAGCCTTCAGCGGAATCCGTAATGCAACTGGCGCTTCCCGTACTTGCCGCAAGGGCCGGAGGAAGTCTCAGGCCGGTCGTGAATGCCACGGGCGTAGTGATCCACACAAATCTCGGCAGATCGTGCCTGGCCTCCGAGGCCAGAGATGCGGTTCTGGCCGTGGCTGACAGGTACAGCACCCTCGAATACGATCTTTCCGAAGGCAAACGGGGGCACAGGAGCGACCACGTTGAATGGCTCCTAAAGGAAATTACCGGTGCGGAGGCCGGATTCGTGGTGAACAATAACGCCGGCGCGGTTTTGCTCATGCTGGCCGGACTGTGCGCCGGAAAAGAAGTGATCGTCTCCAGGGGGGAACTCGTGGAAATCGGAGGGTCCTTCCGCATTCCCGACATAATGGCTTTTTCTGGCGCCCGCCTCGTGGAGGTGGGATCCACGAACAGGACCCACCTGAGGGATTACGGGAACGCGGTGACGGAAAACACGGCAGCCCTTCTGAAGGTCCACCCGTCGAATTTCCGGATGGAGGGTTTTACCTCCTCGGTTCCGAGGGAGGAGCTTGCCGGCCTTGCTAAAGAGAAGGGGCTTCTTTTTCTGGAAGACCTCGGAAGCGGCACTCTTATCGACATGGCTCCCTTCGGCCTGAAGGGGGAGCCCACGGTCTCTTCGTGCCTCGAAGAGGGAGTGGACCTGGTGACGTTCTCGGGAGACAAAATGCTCGGCGGGCCCCAGATCGGGGGCCTGGCGGGAAAGAAGGATGTCGTCGACAGGCTGCGGAATTATCCCCTTCTCAGGGCGCTCAGAGTGGATAAGATGACCCTCGCCGCCTTCGAGGCAACCCTCCGCCTCTATCTTTCCGGGAGGCATCTCAGAATTCCGACTCTTTCCATGCTGAAGGAGACAGGTGATTCCCTGCACAGGAAAGCCCGGAGACTTTCGGACAAGCTGAAAAAAATACTCCCTGCCGGCACCGTCTCCCTGGTCGAGGCCGACGACGCAGTGGGCGGAGGAGCCTTTCCCGCTGAACGGCTTCCGGGATGGGCTGTAGCAATAGCCCTGGAATCCCTGGGGAGCGCCGGTACCGTTCTCTCGCTTCTGAGATCCCTTCCCGCCCCCGTTATAGCAGGAGCAAGGGACAATATGGTCCTTCTGCACGTCCGGACTCTCCTTGCGGGCGATGAGGAGAGAATCTGCGATGCCTTCAGGGCCATCGCCCCGGGGAGGTGACGCAGTGGACCGCCGTGAAATTTCCCTTGTGCTCGGAACCGCAGGACACATCGACCACGGGAAGACGACCCTCGTAAAAGCCCTGACGGGTGTTGACTGTGACCGTCTCGGCGAGGAAAAAAAGCGGGGGATAACCATCGAACTCGGATTCGCCCCCCTTGTCCTCGACGACGGCAGGATCGTCAGCATCGTGGACGTCCCCGGCCATGAACGTTTTATCCGCCAGATGGTGGCCGGAGCTTCGGGCATAGACGGAGTGCTTCTCGTGGTGGCTGCCGACGAGGGAGTTATGCCCCAGACAAGGGAGCACCTGGAGATCCTGAAACTCCTCGGCGTAAAGGACGGGCTCGTGGCCGTAACAAAAGCGGATTCAGTCGAGGACGATTTCCTTGAGCTCGTTCTGGAAGACGTAAAAGCCTTTCTCGCCGGCTCCTTCCTGGAGGGGAAGCCGGTACTGCCCGTTTCCGCAATTTCCGGAAAGAACCTCGCTCTTCTCAGGGAAGAGCTTGGGGCTCTTGTGGACAGAATACGTCCACGCCCACGAAAAGGTCCGTTCTTCCTTCCCATTGACAGGACATTCCCCGTTGCCGGCTTCGGGGCCGTAGTCACAGGGACGGCCTACAGGGGAGAAATATCCGTCGGCATGGAAGCCGCAGCTCTCCCGTCAGGCGGTGAAGGCAGGATCCGTAGCGTCCAGGTGCACGGGGCTGGGGTTCAGACCGCATGGGCAGGCCAGAGGGTCGCCGTGAGCGTCGCCGGCATTTCATCGGAAGAACTGTCAAGGGGAGACGTCCTCTGTGCGAAGGGAGTCTACAGGAACACGCGGTGTTTCGAGTGCGAGCTTCGGCTGCTTGAAAGCGCGGGAGAGCCTGTTCGTCACTGGCAGAGGGTCCGGCTGCACATAGGCACCTCCGATGTAGTGGCCCGGATCGCCCTTCTCGAAAATCCTCTGCTCCAGCCTGGAGAAACGGCTCCAGCCCAGATCGTCGCCGAGGAGGATATCATCTGCCTCGTGGACCAGCGCTTCGTCCTGCGGAGATACAGCCCCCTCGAGACCATCGCCGGAGGAAGGGTCCTGTTTCCCTATGCCGCCAAGCCGAAGGGCAGGAAAGCAAGGACCTCCTGCATCGCAAGGGTGCGGGACCTTTCCGCAGTTCACGATCCGGAAGAACGGCTCCTTGCGCTGGTCAGGTCTTTTTCCATGCTGGAGCTTTCCGATGGAGCCCTCTATATACAGGAAACCCCCGGAGAGACGGCCCGCCTGGCGGAGAAGCTCAAAAAGAGGGAAGACACCGTATTTCTCCAGGGAGAGAAAAAGCTGCTTCTTTCCAGAGAAAGCTTTCTTCGGCTGGCGGAGGACGTGGAATCCTTTCTTCGATCCTACCACGCTTCCCATCCGTCCCAGAAGGGGGCTCCTCCTGATGTTACGGTCCTTTCAGCCCTCAAGTCCTTCGACCCGAGGACGGCAAAGGCTTTTCTCGAAGTCCTCGTGTCCGGCGGTTCCGTTGTTGTTACCGGGGAGGGGCTCCTTCGCATGAAGGATTTTGAGCCGAGGGACGACGAGGCTTTTGAAAGGCGGTCCGCCGAGATCCTTTCCCTGTGCAGGGAAAGAGGATTCCAGCCTCCCGTCATTTCCGAGGCGAGAGAGAGGCTCGCCCTCGCCGAGGATGCCTTTTCAACGCTGCTCAACGGCATGCGCAAAACAGGCTTGGTTTCCATTGTATCCGGGGAGTTTATTCTTTCATCGGAGGTGGAGAATGAACTCCTCCGCATCCTTCTCCGGGAGAAAGACGGCATCACCCTGGCCAGGGTCCGGGACACCACGGGCAGTTCGAGAAAATTCATACTGCCCCTGCTCGAATACCTCGATGCGAAGGGGTACACCAGGAGGGCAGGAGAAAAAAGGGTCCTTCTCGCCTCAAAGCTTCCCCGGGAGATTGCCGGTCCCTGAAATACCGGGTCCCGGGCACCAGGGTGGCATGAGCCTCCCTGACATTTGATATTTTTTCATATTTATGATAAGATTCATGCAATGTCTGCAGTGC
>JAPXRK010000085.1:0-6660 GCA_033813575.1 Synergistales bacterium | reverse complement strand
CGGGGGCACAAAAACGGTTCATTTCCCCGTCCGGGGACCTATCCCTTTACTTGAGGGAAAGAACCTGCGGATTTAGGCTCCGGTGCTCCTCTTGTATCTCCGGGAGGGGAAGGACTATAATATAATCCATTTCCGAACAGGAAGGGAGACTGGCATGGAAAGCGAGAGTAGCGCGAGACCCGAACCGTTGTGCGGCCACATCAGCTGAGGGCGTCCCGGCGGTTTTTCGCGTCCGGCGCCCGCCGGGCGTGAAAGGAGGCGCCTCTTCCGTTTTTCCTCTCCTTTTTTCGCCCCTTGCTTTTCCACAGCCCCGGTTCCCGGAAATTAATCCGGGAGAGGGGAATGCTGCGAAGGGGGGAATGCTTCCATGATATCCGTTCTGAAAACCTTTCCCGAAAAAATGAACGTTCCTTTGACCCTGGAGACCCTGGAGACAGGGAGCTGGATCAACATGACCGCTCCCACGAGGGATGAGATCGACGGGGTGAGCCGGGCGGTGAAGTGTCCCACCGACTTTCTCGCCGCAGCCCTGGACCCGGAGGAGGCGTCCCGCATCGAGGCGGACGACGGCTGCCTTCTCGTGGTGATCAACGTCCCCAAGGTGGAGGGAAACTTCAGGTTCGACGCCATCCCCATGGGCATCATCATCACCAGGGAGCATATCGTCACCGTCGCCCTGGAGCAGAACGATGTCCTCCCGTCCTCCCCGGCCTCCCTGAACGCCTTCAGTACCTTCAAGAGGACCCGCTTCCTGTTCCAGGTGCTGTTCCGCACCGCCACGCTCTTCCTCAAGTACCTCGTCCAGATCGACCGGCGGTCCAACGCCATCGAGGGCAACCTCAGGAAATCCATGAGGAACGAGGAACTCTTCCAGCTCCTCGACCTGGAGAAGAGCCTTACCTATTTCACCAGCGCCCTGCGGTCCAACCGGTCGGTGGTGGACAAGCTCGTCCGGCTCTGCGCCAACGCCCAGATGCACGAGATCGTGAAGGTCAGGGAAGAGGACGAGGAACTCCTTGAGGACGTGAAGATCGAGTACGACCAGGCCTACGAGATGGTCCAGATGTACAGCAACATCCTCAGCGGCATGATGGACGCCTTCGCCTCCATCATCTCCAACAACCTGAACATGGTCATGAAATTCCTCGCCTCCGTCACCATCATCCTGGCCATCCCCACCGTGGTGGCCAGCTTCTGGGGAATGAACGTCCACGTGCCCTTCGGGGGCCATCCTCTGGGCTTCTGGAGCGTCCTGGGGATCTCGGCCCTATTCGCCGGAGGCTCGGCCTTCCTGCTGTGGAGGAAGCACATGCTGTAACGCACCCCAAAGGGGGAGGAGATGCGAAGATGGCAAAGAAAAGGCGGGAAGATAGGGAACCCTGGGAGTACCTCGGGAAAAAGCGCGTGCTCTGGAAACAGATCCTCGCCCTTCTGCTGTCGGTCATTGTCCTCTTTATCATCGTCGTCCTCGGCGATTTCCTGTTCCATTTCTTTCACCTGGGCAAGGACTGGTCCGACTCGCTGCTGGTGAGGATGATCGTGGAGCGGAGGCTGATACTTCCCTTTTTCCGGTAGCGAAGAAGGGGCCTTCCCGCAGGAGCGGGAAGGCCCCTTCTTTACTGCCGGACTTAAATAACTACAGGTTCCTGATCACCATGGCCACGCCCTGGCCCCCGCCGATGCAGGCGCTGACGATGCCGAATTCCTTCTTCTGCTCCTTGAGGGAGTAGACCAGGGTGGCGAGGATCTTGCCGCCCGTGGCCCCGATGGGGTGGCCGAGCGCGATGGCCCCTCCGCAGGGGTTCAGCCTGTCCATGTCGAACTTCATCACCCTGTGGCAGGCGAGAATCTGGGAGGAGAAGGCCTCGTTGATCTCGATGATCTCCATGTCCTCCAGGGACATTTTTGCCATCTCCAGGGCCTTCGGCATGGCCACCGTGGGCCCGAGCCCCATGTGGACGGCGTCGAGGGCGCCGCTGGCGTACCCGGCGATCTCCGCCAGGGGAGTGTACCCGCCGGCTTTTGCCCAGTCGCTGTCGGCCACGATGTACGCGCTTCCGGCGTCGCAGAGGGCCGAGCTGGACCCCGCGGTGATGGAGCCGTCCTTTTTGAAGATCGCGGGGAGTTTGGCGAGGGACTCGAGGGAGGTGTCCTCCCGGGGGATCTCGTCGGTATCGAAGACGATGGTCCCTTTTTTCCTGTCCTTTATTTCCACCGGCACGATCTCGGAGGCGAAGCGCCCTTCCTTAATTGCGGCCACGGCCTTTCTGTGGCTGCCAAGGGCATATTCGTCCTGCTCTTCCCGGGTGATGGAGTACTCCTCGTTGAGGATTTCCGCCGTGGCACCCATGAGCATTCCCGCCAGGGGACAGTTGAAGCCGTCCTTGTGAAGGCTGTCCTCGGCCGCTTTCTCTCCCATGCGGAAGCCCCACCTGGCTTCCCTGAGCAGGTAGGGCACGTTCGAGGCGCTCTCCATGCCGCCGCCGGCCACGGCTTTCATGTCGCCGAGACGGATCTTGTCCGCCGCGAGCATGGCGGTCTTCAGGCTGGACCCGCACCGCTTGTTCACGGTGAACGCGGGGATCGACTGGGGAAGGCCCGAACGGAAAAGGGCGATCCGGGCCGGGTTGGCGCCGACGCCTGCCTGCCATCCGTTGCCCATGATGACCTCGCCGATGTCGTCCGGGTTTACGCCCGACCGCTTCACCGCCTCCTTCAGGGCGATGCCCCCGAGATCGGGAGCTTCAAAGCCTTTCAGGCTTCCTCCGAACTTGCCGCCGGGGGTGCGGCAGACGCTTAAAAGAACAGGTTTTCCCATGATCCTGTCATCTCTCCTTTCAGTCGATGCCCTTCATGGGGCACAGGTCGGGGGAAACGTCGTATTCCATGGTGGTGTTGGCACGAAGCTCCTCCTCGGTGACTTCGGGGGCAATCTCGCAGAGCATCATTCTCCCGTTCACCTTTCGGATGACGCAGAATTCCGTCACCACCACGCTGACGACTTTCTCTCCCGTGAGGGGGAGGGTGCACTCCTTCACCAGCTTCGGGCGCCCTTTCTTGTCGCAGTGGGTTGTGGCCACGTAGACGGCCCGGGCTCCCGTGACGAGGTCCATGGCGCCTCCCATCCCGGGCACCATCTTGCCGGGGATCATCCAGTTCGCCAGGTTGCCGGAGCTATCCACTTCCAGGGCGCCGAGGACCGTGGCGTCGAGGTGCCCGCCCCGGATAAGGCCGAAACTCATGTCGCTCGCCACCAGGCTCGATCCCGGCAGAAGGGACACGCACCGTCCCCCGGCGCCGATGAATCTCAGATCCTCTTTTTCAGGCTTGGGCCCTGCCCCGACCACGCCGTTTTCCGTCTGGAGCAGCACGTGCACGTCCTCCGGAAGATAGTCGGAGACCAGGGTGGGGATGCCTATTCCGAGGTTCACCACGACGCCGTCCTCGAAATCGAGGGCGATCCGTTTCGCTATCCTGTGGCGGATGACTTCTTCATCAAGTACGGGAAGCATAGTATCCGTCTCCTTTCAGTACAAGAATATCCACGAGCATGCCGGGGGTGACAACATCGTTCGCGTCGATTTCCCCCTCCGCCACTATGGTGTCCACTTCGGCGATGACCAGGTCCGCAGCTGTGGCCATGGCGGGGTTGAAATTCCGTCCCGTGCCGAAGTAGGTGAGGTTGCCCCACCGGTCGGCCTTGTGCCCCCTGATCAGGGCCACATCGGCCTTGAGGGGAAGCTCGAGGATGTATTTCTTTCCGTTGACTTCGATGACCTGCTTCCCTTCCTCGTGGATGGTGCCCACCCCGGTGGGGGTGAGAACGCCTCCCAGGCCGAAGCCGCCGCAGCGGATCCGCTCGACGAAGCTCCCCTGGGGAACGAGTTCGAGCTCCAACTTCCCTTCGTTGAAGAGCCTCTGGGTTTCCCTGTTGAGCCCGACGTGGGACGCGGTGACCTTCCGGCACTGGCCGTTCACCACCAGCTTCCCGTGGCCGATTCCTTCGGGGTGCTGGTCGTTGGCGTAGAGAGTGTCGTTGGAGATGAGATGGAGATCCTTCGTTCCCTCGGCCACGAGGGCGTCGATGAGAGTGTAGGGAACCCCCGCGTAGTTGAATCCTCCCACCATGAGGGAGGAGCCGGGTTTTACGTTCTGAACCGCTTCCTCCGCGGACATGACGGGCTTGATGAGCTTATGGGCCATGAGTATGGAACACCTCCTCAGGATTGTGTGCTGTCAGGAGCGGACGAAGAGTTTTTCTTCGCCTTGAGTTTCTGGAACAGGTAGACCCCCACGAGAAGAGCGAGGGCCAGGATGTCCGTCGTCAGGTTCGGGACGATGAGCAGGAACGGTACGGCAAGAAGGGCGAGCCTTTCAAGTATTGAAAGCGGCGCGATGTAATACCCCTGGACTGCCGCCGAGAGGCCGATGATGGCCATGAGGGCCGTGATGAAAGAAAGAAGGATCCCGAAGATGTTCCCCTGGAAGAGCAGGTGGGGGTTGTAGACGAACATGTAGGGCACGAGGAAACCCGCCATGGCCGTGACAAGAGCCGTGAAGCCCGTCTTCATGGGGTTGCTCTTCGCGATGCCCGCCGCCGCGTAGGTGGCCAGGGCCACCGGGGGGGTCACGTCGGCCAGCACGCCGAAGTAGAGGCAGAATAGGTGGGCCGACATGAGGGGTACTCCCATCTGGTACAGGGCTGGAGCGGCCAGGGTGGACGTGATGATGTACTGGGCCGTGGTGGGAACCCCCATGCCGAGAATGATGGACCCGATCATGGTGAGGAAAAGGGCCAGGGGCAGAATCCCCTGGGACAGGTTGATGACGAAGGAGGAAAAGGCGAGGCCGATGCCCGTGATGCCGATGACGCCGATGACGAGGCCGGAGCATGCGCAGGCCGCCGCAACTTCGACGGCTCCCATGCCCCCGGCGATGAGGGCGTCGAGAAGGCGCTTCGGGGTCATGCGGTATTCCGGCTTGCCCATCCAGGAGACGCCCACCATGAGGACGATGGACCAGAAAACGGCCTTCACGGCAGAGTAGCCGAGGGCCAGGAAGATGACCAGGGTGATGATGGGGAGCAGCAGATGCCATCCCTCTTTCAGCACTTTTCCCACTTTCGGGGCTGTTTCCTCAGTGAGGCTCTGAATGCCCCTCTTGCCGGCCCGGAAGTGGACCATGGCCATGATGGAGATGAAGTACAGGGTTGCAGGGAGAGCCGCAGCCACCACGATGTCCCAGTAGGAGATGCCGAGGAACTGGGCCATGATAAAGGCTGCCGCGCCCATGACCGGGGGCATGACCTGACCGCCGGTGGAGGATGCGGCCACCACCGCCCCCGCGAAATTGGACGTGTAGCCCGCCTTTTTCATCAGGGGTATGGTAAAGGCCCCCGTGGTGACGGCGTTTGCCACCGAGCTCCCTGAGACCGTTCCCATAAGGCCGCTGGCCACCACCGCCGCCTTGCCGGGGCCGCCCTGGCTCCGGCCTGTCAGGGCGAGGGAAAGGTCGATGAAAAACTGGCCCGCCCCTGTGACGCTCAGTATGGCGCCGAAGAGGACGAAGAGGAAGATGAAGGAGGCCGAGACGCCAAGGGGAACGCCGAAGATGCCGTCGGTCCTCAGGTACTGGAAGGGGGCGAGTTCCTCGAGGGGAAATCCGCCATGGGCGAGGACGCCGGGGAAGTACGGTCCGAAGAGAGCGTAGATGGTGGCGATGATGGCCACGATGGGCAGGGGCCATCCCATGGATCGTCTTCCCGCCTCGATGACCAGGATGATCATCATCGTGCCGATGTAGATGTCAGAGGCGATGGGCATGCCTTCCCGCATTGCGATGGCGTCCCAGTTCAGCAGGATGTTCAGGCATCCTCCCGCCATGAGGGCCGCGAGCACCCAGTCCCAGGGGTCGATTTTATTCTTCGGGCGGGACTTCGACACGGGATAGATGAGGAAGATGAGGCTTCCCATGAACATCCAGTGCACGCCCCTCTGGTACATGGCCGAGAGAAGTCCGAACGCCGCTGTATAGAGGTGGAACAGCGACGCCGCGAGGGCTATACCCGCCACCACCCAGTATTGCCACCCGGAGAGCTCCCGTTTCCCTCCTTCGATCAGCTCTTTCTCAAGAGCGGGAGGAGGGCTCTGTTCAAAGGTGGTATTGTTTTCCGTCGTCATAAACGAACCTCCATGGGGAGAAAAGATGTGATCCTGTGAAAAACCGGCCGGAGGGTCACTCCGGCCGGCATGAAGCTCATTGCCCGCAGGGGCCTATTTCATGTCGATTCCCTTCTCCTTGAAGTATTTCTTCGCGCCCGCGGCGAACTCGGTGATTCCGACGCTGGCCTCTTCGGGGACGAAGTGGGCGGCCTGGGTGGTGATGTTCATGAACTTGCCCCGGTTCTCGATAAGGGTCTTCGCCAGGTTGTAGGCGAGGGTTTCGTCCATGTCGTTCTTGACCACGAGGTAGTTGCTGTCGGCGATGGTCCTGATGTCTTCCTTGATGCTGTCGTAGGTACCGGCCTTGATGGTGTAGGGGATCAGGAATGGGTTGTCGGCGATGATCTTCTTGACCAGTTCCTCCTCAAGAGGGACCATGACGATTTCCCGCTGGGCCGCCACTTCCATGACCGCCGAGCCGGGAGCCGCGAAGTTCCAG
>JAPXRK010000084.1:0-6677 GCA_033813575.1 Synergistales bacterium | reverse complement strand
ATTTAAACCGATTTCCTCATCCCGTGTTCTGTTCTTTACACTTTCCCAGAACAGGTTTATGTCCTGACTCCAAGCTAAACCCTTTCCCCGCATCTCTTCCGAGAGTGGCCTTTGACTGATGTATTTGCTATACTTATCAATGTAGCCTGCCAATCCACATACCACCTTTCTGCCGCCCTGCCACGGCGGCTTTTCTTTTTACCGAGCCAGGCCGGATTCCTCGAAAAAATCAGCCTCCTGTCCACCAAGTAAATCCGCGATTGCCTGCCGCTGTTTTGCATTCGGTACGAGTCTTTTCTGTTCGATATTGCAAATGCTGGCCCTGTGGATTCCTAACATTTCGCCCACCTGCTGCTGAGTAAAGCCCTTCTCCATTCGGACGCGTTTGACTGTTGACAACATTGACAACACCTCCTTTCGAGAGTATTGTTTTACTGCCACATTGCATATTTTATCACACTCCTTTCGTTGTGGATAACTTTTCCAACAACCGCTTGCAGGATTGTCACCACAGGTTTTATGCATTGTGGACAACATACTTGGAAGGCTATTTTTATCTTTGAATGGAAATGCATTGATTACATAAGGTTAACTATTTGACTCTGAAGAGAATGTGGCCCTGAGAGGTCAGGAAGGTTTACATTTATTGGGAACCTTGAAAACCGGAGGAACGGGGGAAATTGTAGTGCATGAAGTCGGCAGGGGATCAAAAAAAACCCCCCGACAATTCGGGAGGCTTAGGAAGTTCAGTATTTGCAGTACTTTCGGAGTTTTTGCCTTTTCGGTTGCGAGACGCTACGCGTGTAAGGCAGGTGTTCTACCGCTGAACTATCCGCCCGTGGGTGTTCCGGCAACGCGAGGGATAGTATATAAGGAATTCTGCTCACGGTCAACTCTCTCTTCCAAAGAAAGAATATTCCGGTCATTTTCTGCAAATAGGCTCTTCTTCGGATCACATGGACTCTTCCGTGCTGCAGGGATCATTCTGCAGCGGGGCTAGGCCCCTCCTCCCCCGTGCTTCCCGAGAACCTTTCAATTTGCACCAGGATCCGCAGCAGGTAGAGGAGAACACCTCCGTTGGCGGCAAGGATCAGTCCCGTCAAAAGGGCAGGAATCAGCCCGGGGAAAAGCATGGAGGTTCCGAACATGACGGAGAGAAGATTCAGGACGACCTGGGAGATGTTCAGCCGCACCAGGACAGGAGGGACGACAGCCCCCCCTTCCCTTTTCCGGATCCCCGAGACCGTTCCAAGGAGCCCAACGACTCCGCCGATGATGTTCAGTACGCCGATGAGAACGGTCAGAAAGGGATCGAGTATTCCGGGGACAATGCAGGAGACGATGCCCAGGGCAGCGAAAAGGATGCCGCAGAAGACCACAAGCCGGCTGCGGCGGAAGGCTCCGATGGGGGTGTTGCCTGTGGAGATCATTTTGAAGGACATGATCACCATGAGGAGGCCAAGCTGAGCGCTCGCTGCGAAGGGGAGCATGCCGAGGCTTACGGGAACGAGAAAGAACCCGAGAAGGATCATGAAAATGCCCGTGAGGAGAATGACGGAATGGTCGGAGGAAAGGATTTCGCTCTCATCCACTTTCCCTTCCGGGGCGGGATATTTTCTGTATATTCTTTGCATAACCATCGCCAGGAGAAGGATGGCCGCTCCGAAGACAAGAACGGTGACGGCCGTTTCATCTCCGGTAAACAGTCCCTGGTTCAGCACTAGCACCCCTATCAGCATGGAAAGGAGGTAGACGGCCGCGCAGCCCGTCCACAGGAGGTGGAACGTGCCTCCCATGCGGGCCCATGTGCGGAACCTGTCGGGGGCGAGGAAAAGGTGAGCCAAAAGGACTGCTCCGCCAGGAGTGAAGCAGAGAAAGAGCAGCATCGCGGGGAGGCGGCTGAAAAATCCCGGAATGAAGCAGGTTACTATTCCGGCGGATGCCACTGCGAGCCCTGTATAGAAAAGGGATTTCGACCGCTTCATGTCCCCGAAGGGAGTTTTTCCAAGGAGGACGATCTGCAGGGCAAACAGGAAGAGCACAAGACCGTAGACACCGTTTTCGTAGTATGGAACCGCTCCCCTCGTCACGGGAAAAAGCAGGATGCCGGTCATGATCATCATCAGCCCTGCAATGAGAAGAATCACCACGTCCAGATCAAGGTCCGTTTCTTCAAGGAAAAAGTCCCTGTTCATTACCCCGACTCCTTTCTTTCGCCCTGAAACTGCCGTGCCGGAAGGGAGGGGTTTCGGACGACTCGGGAAATTTTCTATATTTTACGCTTCATTCCCGTTTTTTTCACCTCGCCGAGAGGAACGGGTGATTCCTTCAGCTCCGCGGGGAGAGAGAAATGATACAATGGCCGAAAGAAGGCCGTTCCGGCCGGGTGTTGTAGGTCAATGCCCTTCCGGGCACGGCGGCCGAGTTAAAGGAGATATTCATGAACCTGGATGCCATAACCGATTTTTCCTTTGTGCGTCCTCTTGCCCCCTTGCTGTTTCTGCTGTTTTTTCTTGCGGCCCTCCTTCCTTTTCTGCGCCGTCCCGGTAAGGAACGTCTCTTTTTTGGCGCCCTCGGGCTTTTCTTCTGCGCTGCCGCGGCCGTTTTTCTCCTCCTTGGGCAGCCCTTTGCCGCCTTGTCCGTGTTTCTTGTTCCCGCCATTCTCTACGGAATATTCCTGAAAACGGGACGGAACAAAAAATGAAGGGAATGCTGGTCTTCGCCTTTTTTCTCTATTTCCCCTACGGCTGGTGCGCCCTGTCCGGGACACCAAGGGAGACGTTCGGTCTGATCTGGAAGGCAGACCGGCGTTCCCTTCGGGACGTAACGGCAGTTTCTCTTCTGACCCTGCTGCCCCTGACGGCCGCCGCCCTTTGCGTTTTCGGGGACCACCTTTTCCCCCCTCCCCTGCGGTCGGTTCCCGCCGCTGCACTCTCCGGGCTTGCGGCAGCCGTGGCGGAGGAAACCTTTTTCAGGGGATGGCTTCAGACCATCCTGCGATACCGCTTCTCCCGGGGATGGAGCATTGTACTGGCCTCCGCCCTTTTCGGCCTTGCCCACCTGGCCTCTCCCCACGCCCCCTTTGCGGTGCTGGCTTTCTTTCCGGGGCTCGCCATGGGGTACCTCCGGGACCGCCACGGATCCGTGCTTCCGGCAATTCTCTACCACTGGATCGGCAATATCTGGTCCATCTGGCTGTACCCTCGTTTTTGAGGAATCCAAGAAAGGAGTTTTTCCCATGAAATCCCTTCGTTCCCTGATCATTCCGGCTGTTGTGTCCGTCATTGCGGCCCTGTTCTTTTCTTCTCCCGTCTACGCGGGACCCGTCTACAGGATCGTGGTGCCCCTCGTCCGGGGAGAGGAGGTACGGGCGGAACTCCCCGGCGGGCGCGTTTTCCCCCTGGGAAAAGTGACGGGTCTGCCCACCGCTACCCGCTGGCCGGGGTATACAGCATCGAAATGGGCCGCCCCGGGAACGGTGGCCGCCTCTGCGGTGAACGCCGTTCATCTGACACTTTCGGTGGAGAAGGACGCCGGAAGGACCATGAGCATCCTGCCGCTCCACACGGTAGCTCCGGCGGCCGGAGAAAAAGCCTTCATCACCCTCGATGTTCCCGCGGGAACCGGTTTCTTCGGAGGCTGGGCCCCTCCCGTTGGGACAAGGGTAACGGTTCGGAAGGCTGACGGAGGCATGATCCCCCTGGATGTCAACGGCCTTCCCTCTCCGGGAGACGAACTGGTTTTTGACGTGGAGGAAAAAGAACGGCCGTACATCATTGACGTGGAGAACCGTCCCGGAGGAAGGGTTCTGGGCTGGTATCCGGAGGGCCCGAAGGTCCTGGCCCGGGTGATCCGCCCGGTAAAAGGCGTCGGGAGGTTCGGCGGAACGGAGTTTCAGAACAGGGGAAGGATCAGGGCGAACCATTCGGGAGTCATCGACGTGAGCACCGCCGGCAGGGGTGTAACCGGAGGATTCCAGACACTTCCCTTCCTCCACTCAAAGTCAAAGGAAATGGGAGGGGCCTGGCAGTTAACCCAATGGCTCATCATCGCCTCCGAAACGGATCGTCCTTTGCCCGGAACGGCTCCCCTTTTCCTGGGAAACCTCGTTCCGGGGAGCCAGCTCTCAGACGTTCTCTGGGACGTCTGGTCCACCTACGGCAGAAAACCGCTGGTGCTCTGCCGCCTGGACGGCGGGCCGTGGGAAAAGCTTCCCGAAGAGGGAGGCAAAAAGGATTTCGCCCTGGAACGGGTGACCCATCTCCGTATCTACAGCCCCTTCACCGTAGAGCCCCAGAAAGAATGACCGGACCGCAAAAAGCACAGGGCGCGGAGAAAATACCCGCGCCCTGTGCTTTTTATTCCACCGTGACGCTTTTTGCGAGGTTTCGAGGCTGGTCAATGTGACAGCCCAGGAACCTGGCGAAGAAGTACGAGAAGAGCTGCAGGGGAGCCACGGTAAGGAACGGGGTGAACTGGTCCAGGGTCTCCGGCACGAAGAAGATGTGGTCTGCGGTCCCGTCCAGGGAATCGTCACCCTCGGTGGCGATGGCGATGACAGGAGATTTTCGCGCCTTGGCCTCCAGGATGTTGGAAAAGGTTTTTTCGTGGAGCCCGTCCTTCGGAGCGATGACCACCACCGGAACTCTGGGGTCGAGAAGGGCTATGGGGCCGTGCTTCATCTCCCCCGCCGCGTAGGCCTCGGCGTGGACATAGGAGATCTCCTTGAGCTTCAGGGCTCCTTCCAGGGCCACAGGGTAGGAGATCCCTCTTCCGAGGAAAAGAAAATCCCGGGCCTCGTTGTAGAGCATGGCCGTTTCCTGGAGGCATTCCTGACGCTGAAGCACGGATTCGAGCTTGTAGGGAAGAGCGGTGAGCTCGTCGCAGTATTTTCTTTCCTGCTCCGGGCTCAGTTTGCCCTGCATCTTGGCAAGGTGGATGGCAAGGAGATAGAGCACCGCCATCTGGCCCATGAAGGTCTTGGTCGCGGCAACACCTATTTCGGGTCCCGCCTTGAGCTGGAGGACGTCATGAACCTCCCTGGCGATGGTGGATCCGATGACGTTCGTGACTGCCAGGCACCGTGCGCCCTTCTCCCGGGCGATCCGCTCCGCCGCGAGAGTGTCCGCCGTCTCTCCCGACTGGGAGACGAAGACGGCAAGGGTATCCGGGCCCAGGGGGATGTTCCTGTAGCGGTATTCTGACGCCACGTCCACCCTGATGTCGAAGTCCGTGATGGTCTCGAGGAAACGCTCCGCCACGAGGGCGGCGTAATAGGATGTTCCGCAGGCCACGATATGGAGCCTCTTCCACGAGCCCACGTCTTCCTTCGTCCAGGGAAGCTCGGCGGAGAGGTCCACCGTCCCCTCCTTCAGCCGTTTTGCCATGGAGTTCCGGAGCACCGCTCCCTGCTCGTTGATCTCCTTGAGCATGAAATGAGGGTACCCTCCCTTGTCGACCATGGTGACGTCCCAGTCGATGTGGGTCGGGATTTTTTCCAGCGTCTCACCTGACGCGTTCCAGAAGAGAATGCCCCCGGAGGAAAGTTCGGCGATATCTCCGTCGTCCAGGTAGACCACGTCCTGGGTGTAGGGAAGGATGGCGGGGACGTCGGACGCGCAGAGGGTTTCCCCCTTCGGGGAGGTTCCCACCACGAGGGGAGACCCTTTTCTGAGGCAGTAGATCTTTCCCGGGGCTTCCCTGGCCATGATCACGAGGGCAAAGGATCCGTTCAGCCGGGCGTAGAGTTCCACGAGGGCCTCCACCATGTTTCCCCTGGCGCTGTAGAGCCTCGAGAGCAGCTCGGCCACCACTTCGGTGTCCGTTTCGGACTTGTATTCGCCGCTGGCTCCTTCCTCCAGTTCCCTGCGGATTTCCCGGTAGTTTTCCACAATGCCGTTATGGACGAGCACGAGGCTCGAAGAGAGGTCGGAATGGGGATGAGCGTTCATTTCCGTGACTCCGCCATGGGTGGCCCACCTGGTGTGGCCGATGCCCTGGCTTCCGGAAACGGGGTGGTCCTCCAGGATTTTCTCGAGGTCAGCGACCTTCCCCACGCCCTTGACGATATGAAGTTCCGGAGCATCCATAAGGGCGACACCCGCGGAGTCGTAGCCCCTGTATTCAAGACTCCGCATTCCATTGATCAGAACGTCCTTGACGTTCCTTCCGCCGATATACCCTACTATTCCGCACATATTCCAAACACCGCCTTAATCCGCTCAACGAAAACCGCCTTCACTTTTGTGGCGGAAATTGCTTTCCGTTTTTGTATGAAGGCTTTGCGGGCCGGTTTTCGCGGCCCCGGAGGCATCCGCCGAATCTTCGATACTCCTCCGTCCTCGTCAGCCGGGGTGTCTCCCGGCGCAGGCGCTTGACCAGGTGCGCTTTTTTACCTCTGCTCCATTTGCGCTACAGCCCTGAGCACCACCTCCCTGAGTTCCGGATGATCCATGGCAAGCTGGATGTTGGCCGACAGCCACCCCGGCTGGGTACCGCAGTCAAACCGCCTGCCGTGAAAAACAACGCCCCAGACCGGTTCCCTGGAAAGAAGGGTCCGAATGGCGTCGGTCAGCTGTATCTCTCCCCCTGCCCCTGCCTGCTGGCCGGTCAGGATGGGGAAAATGGACGGCGAGAGAACGTACCGTCCCATGATGGCAAGATTGCTCGGAGCCGTT
>JAPXRK010000083.1:0-6760 GCA_033813575.1 Synergistales bacterium | reverse complement strand
CATTGCCTTTCCGCAGCTTGATGTTCACATCGACACGGAGAGCCCCCTGCAGTTGGCGCTGACGCGGGGGAAAAACAGGAAAGCCCGAGAGACGGAAAGAGAACAGACGGAGGCCTAACCGATGATTTCCCTTTCAGGCGGTGATTTGTACAGTCTGCTCCTCGAAATGGCGGCAGTCCCCAGCGTCTCCTTCTCCGGGGGGGAAAATGTGGCAGCGGATTACATTTTTTCGCGCCTGGCGGAGCTTGAGTATTTCCAGCGCAATCCCTCGTTCCTGAGAAAGCTGCCGGCTGCAGGAGACCCCCTCGGCAGAAGCGCTGTGGCCGGTCTGGTGAAGGTGTCCCCGGAAATGAAACAAACGGTCATCCTCACGGGCCATTTCGACGTGGTGGATACCGAGGCCTACGGGGCGCTGAAGCATCTTGCCTTTTCCCCCGAAGAGCTCACCAGGCGGGTCGGGGAACTGGATATTCCGGAAGAAGCCCGGTCGGACCTGGCAACGGGGGAATATCTTTTCGGCCGGGGAGTTTCAGACATGAAGTCCGGGCTTGCCGTCGAGATGGGGCTCCTGGCGGAAATATCCAGAACGGGGGATTTCCCGGCGAACATCCTCTTCCTGGCGGTCCCGGACGAGGAGAACACCTCGGCGGGGATGAGGGGAGCGGTACCCTGGCTCGTGAAGCTCAGGGAAGAGTGGGGGATCGAATACTCCGCGGCCCTCAACGGAGAGCCTTCCGTGGGAGGGCGGGAACGACCTGCCGGAACGGTGTATGTCGGCACCATCGGCAAGATCATGCCCTTCTTTCTCTTGGTGGGGAAGGAGGCTCACGTGGGCGACTATTTCGAGGGAGTCAGCTCCTCCCTCCTGGCCGCTCATCTTGCCCTCATCCTCGAAGGGGCCGCCTCCACGTCGGAGGAACGGGAAGGAAAAAGCTTTCCGCCGATGGCCTGCCTCCGGTTCAGAGACCTGGTGAAGAACTACTCGGTCACCCTTCCAGAGCGTGCGGTGGCGTATTACAACCTCCTTACCGTGAAAAAAACTCCCGCCGAGGTGCTCCGGGAGATGAAGGCGGCGGCCGGGGAAGCCCTGGAAAAAGCCCTCGGAAGGATCAGCGAGCAGAACAGTGTGATCGGAAGCAGGGGAGGATCCGCTTCGAAAACGCAGCGTTTTGTCCCCCGGGTCATGGATTACGCCGAACTCCTGGCCAGGGCGAACACCAGGAATTCCGATCTCGCAGGGCTTACCGAGCGGTTCCTCAGCTCCCTTCCGCCTTCCCTGGACGAACGGGAGCGGTGCGTGGAAACAGCCTCCTATCTGCTGGACCTGGCGGGAGAAAAAGGTCCCCTGATCGTGACGGGTTTTCTTCCTCCCTATTATCCTCCGAGGCTGAACCATGGGAGAACGGGAGGAGAGCGCGCCGTTCTTCGGGCCGTCGCCCGCCTCCGGGAAGACGGGAAGACCTTCGGGATGGACATCACCGCCGCGGATGTCTTCCCCGGCATCATGGATCTGAGCTACTTCGGCTTCCAGGGAGACCCGGACGACCTTGACGCCCTGGGGGACAACATGCCCCTCTGGGGTAACGAATACCGTTTTCCCCTGGAGGACCTGAAAAAACTCGATATCCCCGTGGCGAATTTCGGTCCCGTGGGCAAAGATGATCACAAGAACGGAGAGAGGATCTTTCTTCCCTATTTCCTGGACACTTTTCCGGGGCTGTTCCGGAACTTCGCCCGGTACCTGGCTGAAGAGTCGGCGGGGGATTGAAATCCCGGGGGCACCGGTTCTTCAGGTGCCCTTTCAATGGGAAAACGGAAGGGGGGAAGCGGGCGGAAAAAGGAATACAGTTTGTGACAGGGTCATGGTCGTAGTAAAATAAGAAACGTTCAGGCATCGAAAATCTCAGGAGGTGGTGGATTGTGAAACGGAACTGGTTGATAGGTCTGGCTATTCTCGTCGTGGTTGTCGGGTATTTCGTGATGCAGCAGAAACCGGCGCCCGAAGCGCCGAAGGAAACTCCGAAACAGGAGGCTCCCGCACCGAAACCCGCCGAAGCGCCCAAGGCGGAGGAAAAGCCCGCAGAAGCCCCGAAGCCTGCAGAGGCGCCCAAGACCGAGGAAAAACCCGCTGAGACTCCGAAACCGGAGGAAAAACCCGCCGAACCTGCGAAAACTGAAGCACCCAAATCCGATGCTGTTCCCGTGAAAATCGGCTATCTCGCCGCCCTCACCGGCGACTGGGCCGCCTACGGCCAGACGGAGGAGAAGACCGCCCGCCTCGCGGTGGAGCAGATCAACGCCAAGGGCGGTGTGCTCGGCCGTCCTATCGAGCTGGTCGTGTATGACTTCCGGACCAGGGCCGAGGACGCAGTGAACGCGGTGCGCCGGATGATCGAAGAGGACAAGGTCGTGGCCATCATCGGGGCCAACGGAAGCGGGATCAACATCGCCACGGCTCCCGTGGTGAACCGGCTCGGCGTGTCCCAGGTCGGGACCGTTTCCACGAACCCACTGGTGACGGTAGACGAGAAGGGAGCGGTCCGTCCGTACTCCTTCCGCATCTGCTTCACCGACCCGTACCAGGGCAAGCTCATCGCCTTCTTTGCCGCGAAAGAGCTGAAGAAGATGAACGCGGCGATCCTGTACGACGTGGGGAACGACTATTCCCAGGGACTGCGGGAATTCTTCATGAAGAGCTACGGCGAATACGGCGGCAAGGTCGTGGCTGACCTCGGGTTCCGGGGCGGCCAGGACGTGGACTTCCGCGCCCAGCTGACGGAGATCCGCGACAAGGCGGCCGATGTTCTCGTGCTTCCGAACATGGGCAAGGAAATGGCGCTGATCATGAAGCAGGCCCGGGAGCTTGGCCTGAACGAGATCGTGTTCGTGGGCGGCGACGGGTACGGCGAATTCATGTGGGAGATCGCGGGAGAGGCCATGGAGGGATCCTACTGGATCAACCACGTGGCGCCGGAAGACCCTGCCATGCAGCCCTTCTTCGCCCAGTACAAGGAGCGGTGGAACGACGAATGCAAGGAGTTCGTGAACGGCGTGCTCGGGTATGACTCGGTGTACTGGGTGGCTGACGCCATAGCCCGCGCCGGATCGGACGACCCGAAGGCGATCCGTGACGCCCTGGAGGCGACGAAGGACCTGAAGCTCCACCACGCGACGATCACCATGGATCCGGCCACCCACAATCCCGTGGACAAGGACGGCGTGGTGCTGATCGCCAAGGGAGGCAAGGGGCAGTTCTTCACGAAAATCAAGCCGTAGCGCCCCTGACGGCGTATTTGGAAAATACAGTATACATTAAGATCCGGGTATGATATAGTTTAGCTGATGAGGGCGGACCTCCGTTCGCCCTCATCAATACGTGAAAGGGGTGATCCGTCTTTGGCGACGCTGATCCAGCAGGTTATCAACGGCCTTTCCCTGGGGTCGGTCTATGCACTCATCGCCGTCGGCTATTCTCTCGTGTATTCCATCCTTTTATTTTCCAATTTTGCCCACGGCGGTTTTCTCGTCATTGGAGGCTACATTTGCTACGGTACACTTCGCGCCTTCGGAACGGGCATCTGGATGTCCGGGGTTCTGGCCCTCGCCGGTGCAGGACTTGCGGCTGTTCTCACCGAACGCCTCGCCTACCGTCCCATCCGTGAACGGACCAATGTTACCCTGTATCTCCTCATCGCCTCCATGGGCATGAGCATCGTCATCGAAAACATCTTCGTCATCGTGGCGGGAGGCCGTTTCCGGGCCCTTCCCCCGGTTATCCCCACAGCTCCCGTGAACCTCATGGGGTTGGCCACCACCAGTGCCTTTGACCTTCTCTCCCTCGTTTCGGCAGTGGTTTTCCTCGGAGCTCTGCAGCTCTTCCTTTCAAAAACCAGGTGGGGACTCGCCATCCGGGCCGCCGCCTATGATCTGCGAACTGCCGGCCTCATGGGAGTGAACGTGAACCTGCTGATCTCCATCGTCTTTTTCGTCGCCGGGGCCCTGGCGGCTGTCGGCGGCATCTTTCTTTCCGTGCGGTATACCCTCTATCCCCAGCTCGGCGCCATCACCATCAAGGCTTTCGTCGCCGCGGTGATCGGGGGCCTCGGGTCCCTGCCCGGAGCCGTTGTGGGCAGCCTTATCCTCGGCCTTGCCGAGATGCTCACCGCCGGGTTCATTTCGAGCCAGATGAGGGACCTGGTCGTTTTCTCTCTGCTGGTGATCACCCTGCTCGTCAAGCCCACCGGGCTTTTCGGGAAGAGCGTCAGCGAGAAAGTGTAGGTGACGCCCATCATGTCGGGATATACTGAAGGGATCATCATCCTCCTCTGCATCAACGCCATCGCCGCCATGGGCGTATCGCTTCTCACGGGCTTCACGGGGATCTTTTCCCTCGGACACGCGGCCTATATGGCCCTTGGAGCCTACACAACCGCCATTTTGACGGTGCAGCACGGCATCCACTGGCTTCCCGCCATCCTCCTCGGAGGAGTCGTCGCCGTCGCCGTGGCATACTTCATCGGCGTTCCCACCCTGAAACTCATGGGCGACTATTACGCCATCGCCTCCATCGGCCTCGGGGAAGCCATCCGCCTTATCCTGGAGAACTGGCAGTCCGTGACCCGGGGCGCCCGGGGATATCCGGGGATCGATCCCTACACCACCCTGCCTGTGGCCCTGGCCTTTTTCGTGGTACTGGCGGCCTTCATGTTCAACCTGATCAACAGCCGCTTCGGCAGGGCGTGCAAGGCCTGCCGGGACGACTACATAGCCTCTTCGCTGCTGGGGTTCCACACGGCACGGATACGGGTGCTCAGCCTCATGATCTCCGCTTTTTACTGCGGAGTGTCCGGGGCGCTCCTCGGGGGGTTCCTCTCCTTCATACAGCCGGTCATGTTCGACATGCTCAAGTCCACCGAACTCACCGCCGTGGTCGTCTTCGGCGGACTGGGCTCCATGAGCGGGTCGATCCTGGGGACGGCGGTGATCACCCTGGTGACGGAACTGTTCCGTCCCATTTCCCAGTACCGCATGCTGATCTATGGAGCGGTCCTTGTCGTTATCATGGTCCTTCGCCCCGAGGGAATCATGGGCAACCGTGAATTCCTCTCCTGGGTGAAGGCGCCCTTCAGGAGGCGTGCCTGATGAGCGCATTCTTCGAACTTTCCGGCGTAACGAAAAATTTCGGCGGCGTGCAGGCCGTGAGTAAAATGACCTTCTCCATGGAAAAGGGAGAACTCGCCGGCCTCATGGGACCGAACGGAGCGGGGAAGACCACGATCTTCAACCTGGTTACGGGAGTGTATGATCCTGATGAAGGGAGCATCCTTTTCAAGGGGGAAAATCTCGTCCCGCTGAAGACCTACCAGGTCACGGCGCGGGGGGTGGCCCGGACATTCCAGAACCTCAGGCTGTTCCAGCGCTCCACGGTCCTGGAGAATGTGATGACCGCAGCCCAGCACCACGTGCCCTATTCCTTCGTCGAGGGGATAACCCATCTCGGAAGATGGCGCTCCGGCGAGAACGCGATACGGGAAAAAAGCATGGCCCTTCTGGATCGTGTGGGGCTGGCCGACCGGGCGGAACAGGCGGCGGGGACCCTTCCCTACGGCCACCAGCGGAGACTCGAGATTGCGCGGGCCCTTGCCCTGGATCCCGAGCTCCTGCTTCTGGATGAACCGGCCGCCGGCATGAACGCGGAGGAAGTGACCTCCCTGAATGTCCTGATACGGGAGATCCACAGGGATTTCGGGCTGACAACCCTCGTCATCGAGCATCACATGGACCTCGTGATGGAAATCTGCCCCCACATCATCTGCATGAACTTCGGGGCAAAGATCGCCGAGGGAACCCCGGACGAGATTCAGAATCACCCCGAAGTGCTCAAGGCCTATCTCGGAGAGGAGGAAGACGAATGACCGGGACCGGCGGAAGAAACGTCCTCCTTGAGGTGAAGGACCTGCATGTCAGCTACGGGGCGATCAAGGCCCTTTCGGGAGTCTCCCTGAAAGTGTACGAAGGGGAGATCGTCAGCGTCATCGGTTCGAACGGCGCGGGGAAATCGACCCTTATGAACGCCATCATGGCCATGGTCAGGCGGGAGAAAGGGGATGTGTTTCTCGGGGGGACCGCCCTCGAAGCGCGGAGCTATAAAGTGGTGCAGCAGGGGGTTTCCCTGAGCCCGGAGGGACGGAAAGTCTTCGCCCCCCTCACTGTCCTGGAAAATTTGCAAATGGGGGCCTTCCCCAGGGGAAAGGACTCGAAGGTGGACGAGGACCTTGAATGGGTGTTTTCCCTTTTTCCGAGACTGAAGGAACGGATCGCCCAGTACGCGGGCACCCTTTCCGGGGGAGAGCAGCAGATGCTTGCCATCGGCAGGGCCCTTATGGCCAGGCCGAAGGTTCTCCTTCTTGACGAGCCGTCCCTGGGACTGGCTCCCATAATCATCAGGGACATATTCAAGGAGCTGCGGCGGATAAACAATGAGGGGGTCACCATCCTGCTGGTGGAACAGAACGCCCGGCAGGCTCTTCTTCTCTCCCACAGGGGCTATGTCCTGCAGACAGGGCACATGGTCCAGGAAGGCCCGTCGGAGGAGCTTCTCGCAAACGCGGACATCAAGGCGGCCTATCTTGGGGGCGGAAAAGCGCCGAAGGGCCTTCCCTGAAGTTTTTTTGCCGTCGTTCAAAGAGCCCGCAGGGTTTTCCCTGCGGGCTCTTTGTCGGCTTTTCCCTTTATTTCCCTATGGGGAGATCTTCTGGGC
>JAPXRK010000082.1:895-6775 GCA_033813575.1 Synergistales bacterium | reverse complement strand
GGATGGACTCCTACCTGGAAAAGATCCGGAGCGAAACCGGGATTTCCAAGATCAAGGCCGGGTACAACAAGGTCTTCGGCTACTATCTCGAGGTGAGCAAGGGCTCCCTGGGCTCGGTGCCGGATTTCTTCATCCGGAAGCAGACCCTGGTGAACGCCGAGCGGTTCATCACGGAGGAGATGAAGGTCTTCGAGGAGAGGATGGAGTCCGCCTCCGCCGAAATCTCCCGGAGGGAGGGGGAGCTCTACGACCGGCTCGTCGGGGTAACCCTGGACCGGGTGGAGGACCTCCAGGCCCTCGGCGAGGCCCTCGCGGCCCTTGACGTGCTGGCCTCCCTTGCCGAGACGGCCCGGGAGAAGGGGTATGTCCGGCCCGCCGTGAACTCCGGCTTCGACCTCGTGGTGAAGAACGGCCGCCACCCCGTGGTGGAGGATGTGCTCACTGATTCGCCCTTCGTTCCCAATTCCGTGGAACTGGAAGGGGACGGGAAGCGGATCGCCCTGATCACGGGGCCGAACATGGCGGGGAAGTCCACCTACCTGCGGAGCGCCGCCCTGCTGGTGATCATGGCCCAGATGGGGAGCTTCGTTCCGGCCGAGGCCGCGGAGATCGGGCTGTGCGACCGGATCTTCACCCGCATAGGGGCCCGGGACGACCTTGCCCGGGGTAGCAGCACCTTCATGGTGGAGATGGTGGAGACGGCCAACATCCTCCACAACGTCACGGACCGGAGCCTGGTGATCCTGGACGAAGTGGGGCGGGGGACCTCCACCTACGACGGCATGAGCATTGCCTGGGCCGTGCTGGAATACCTGGCCGACGGGTGCGGCGCCTCGCCGAAGGTGCTTTTCGCCACCCATTACCACGAGCTCACCTGCCTCGAGGAGCGGTACCCCTGCATGGAGAACCTGAGCATGGCGGTGAAGGAGAGCGAAGGGGGCGTCTTCTTCCTCCACCAGGTGGTGAAGGGGAGCGCCGACCGGTCCTATGGCATCGAGGTGGCCCGCCTGGCGGGGCTGCCCCGCCCCGTGCTCAGGAGGGCCTTCGACCTTCTGCAGCGGTTCGAGAAGGAAGAACGGACGGGGAATTTCCCGAAGAAGAAGCGGGACGTATCGGGAGCCCGGCAGATGGACCTGTTCGAGGCGGAGCGGCACGGCATCGTGGAGGAACTGGCGGCCATCGAACCTGACGGACTGACGCCCTTCCGGGCCCTGGAACTGCTGTACAAACTGAGCGAGAAGAGCAGGGAGGTGCTTCGTCCTGAAAATCACTCTTCTTCCTGAGGATGTATTCTCCCGCATCGCGGCGGGGGAGGTGGTGGAGCGACCCGCGTCCGTGGTCAAGGAGGCGGTGGAGAACTCCCTCGACGCCGGGGCGAAGGAGGTGAAGGTCTCCCTCTTCGAAGGAGGGAAGGTCCGCATCGTGGTGGAGGACGACGGCGAGGGCATCGCCTTTGACGAGCTTCCCCTCGCTGCGGCCCGGCACGCCACCAGCAAGATCCGCACCGTGGAGGAACTGGAGCGCATCCGGACCCTGGGCTTCCGGGGCGAGGCCCTGGCCAGCATTTCCGCCGTGAGCAGGTTCGAGATCCGGTCCCGGCGGGAGGGGGACGAGACGGGAGGCCTTCTCCGCATCGAAGGGGGACGGCAGACGATGCACACCCCCGTCCCATGCCGCAAAGGCACGCGGATCTCCGTGGAGGATCTTTTCTACACCCTTCCGGCGCGAAGGAAGTTTCTGAAGTCGGCAGCCTCGGAAGAGCGGAGGGTGTCCGCCCTGCTGCGGGATTTCGCCGTGGCCTATCCGTCGGTGGCCTTTTCCGAGAGCCGGGACGGGAAGGCCGGCTTTTCCTCTTCCGGAGACGGCGACCGGGAGCGGCTGCTCAGGGAACTCTGGGGCGACGCCGGCGAGCTTCGCCACTGCGAGACAGCAGCGTCTCACCTCAGCCTGGAATGCTGGTGGGCCCCCTTTCCTGGCAAAACCAGGAGCCTTGTCACGTCCTTCGTCAACGGCCGGGCGGTGACCGACCCGCTGATACGGAGCGCCGCCGGGGCCCTGTGCAGGGCGTTTGCCGGGAACTGGGTGTTTCTCTTCTCCCTCGCCCCGGAGCTGCTCGACGCCAATATTCACCCCGCCAAGGCGGAGGTGCGGTTCCGCTTTCCGGGAGAGGTGTTCGACACCATCCAGCAGGCGGTCCTCAAGCTTTCCGGACGGGTCCCCTCCCTTCCCGGGGCTGCGGTCCCCTCCTTTCCCCCTTCTCCTGACCGCGGCCGCTCTTTTTCCCCTTCTCCAGGGGCCGGTACGGGAAGGGGAGGAGGCTGGTCCTTCAGGGATGAAAGTGCTTCTCCCGAGGGGGGAAACCTCTTCGCCCGGGTGGCATCGGAGCTGTCCCCCGTTGCAGGGACCGCCCTCGAAGAGGCTCCTGCCGGGGCGGACGGGCAGGGAAGACATTTCCGCTTTCTCGGCCAGGTCGCCTCGGGGTACCTGGTGTTCGAGACGGAGGAGGGGCTTGCCGTGATGGACCCCCACGCCGCCCACGAGCGGATAGGCTACGAACGGGCCGGAAGGCTGTCGGCGGAGTCGGTGACGGTGCAGAGGTGCGCCCTCCCCCTGCCGGTGGCTCCCTCCCTGTCCGTGTCGGTGCGGGAACACCGGGACGGGCTGGAGGCCGTCGGGTTTGGGTTCGGCGAGCATGACGGGCAGCTTTCCCTGACCGCCTACCCGTCCCTGCCGGGCGGCATGGCGGAGGATCCCCTGCGCCTTCTGCGCTCGGTGCTGCTGGAGTGGACGGAGGACCGAGAGGGAGCCCTGGAGGAGATCCTGTGGAAGAAACTGGCCACTATCGCCTGCGGCCTGTCGGTGAAGCTGGGTGACCGGCTCACGGCGTCGGAAGCCCTGGCGCTGTGGAGGAACCTCATTGAATGCGAGTCTCCGTGGAACTGCCCCCACGGGCGCCCCACAGTGCTCTCCCTCACGGCGAAAAAGCTGGAATCATACTTCGGAAGGGAATAGACGACCATGAACGAACGAAGACCCTTTCCCGCAGCGGCCATAGTGGGCCCCACGGCGGTGGGCAAGACGGCCCTCAGCCTGCTCCTGGCCGAACGGCTGGGAGCGGAGATCATCTCGGTGGACTCCCGGCAGGTGTACCGTTTCCTCGATGTGGGGGCGGACAAGATTTCGCCGGAGATCCGGAAGAAAATCACCCACCACCTGATCGACGTGGTTGATCCCGACGAGGTGTTCTCCGCCGCCGATTTCGTGGCCCGCAGCCGGGACGCGGTACGGCGGATAACGGCCAGGGGCAGGATTCCCCTGTTCGTGGGAGGGACACCCTTCTATTACGAAGCCCTTTTCAGCGGCCTCCTCTCCGACAGCGCCCCGAAGGACGAGGGGCTCCGCCGGGAACTCGAGGAGTACGCTGTTCGGGAAGGAAACAGGGCCCTCCACGACAGGCTCGCCCTCGCGGACCCGGAGACGGCGGAGAGGCTGCACGTCAATGACGTCCGCAGGGTGGTCCGGGCACTGGAGATCAGCACACTCACAGCCACGCCCGCCTCGGAATGGTTCCGGAAGACGGAAAAGATGCCCGGCCGGGGCGAGTTCGACGTGCTCTACATCGGCCTGAACCGGGACAGGAAGCTGCTGTTCGAATCGATCGAAAAAAGGGTGGGCGAACAGTTCGCCGGGGGGTTCGTGGAGGAAGTGGAATGGCTTCTCGAGCGGGGATACGACGAGCGCTTCCCCTCCATGCAGGGCTTCGGCTACAAGGATATCGTGGACTATTTCCGGGGCCGGTGCACCCTCGAGGAGGCCGCTGACCGGGACATCAGCCAGACGAAGGCCTTTTCCCGGCGGCAAATGACATGGTTCAGCAAATTTTCTCCCATAGTATGGTATGATACTACGGCTAGCCCGATGCCGGACTTGTCTGAACGGATAGAAAAGGAGGTCCGGACGCATCTTGGAAAGGGAGCAGGGGAAAATCATCGTTGAGGTCGCTTCTCCCACGGGGTTCTGCTTCGGGGTGAAACGGGCCATCGAGAGCCTTGAAAAATGCATCGACGAATGCGCCTCCGCAGGAGAGGGGAACGGGAAAGTCTACTCCATCGGCATGCCCATCCACAATCCCCAGGAAGTCGAACGGCTGTGCAGAAAAGGACTCGTGGTGACCGAGAGCATCGAAGATGTGCCTGAAGGCGCCAGCGTGTTCATCCGGGCCCACGGCGTCCCTCCCTGTGTGAAGAAGAAGCTTCAGGAGCGCTGCGGCGGCAGGGTCACCGACGCCACGTGCCCCTTCGTCAAAAACGCCCAGGAGAAGGCCGCCCTCCTTTCCGGAGAAGGATATTATCTTCTCGTCCTCGGTGACCCTGATCATCCGGAGGTGCAGGCCATCGTGGGGTGCGCTTCGGGTGATGTTTCCGTGGCGTCCTCACTTTCGGAAGTGCAGGGGCTTGGCAAAAAGGACAAGTTGGGGGTAATATCACAGACGACGCAAAAAACGGAGTTCTTCGGCGCGGCGGCGGATGTCCTCGCCCGGAAGGCGGGAGAGCTTCGGGTTTTCAACACCATCTGCGGCGCTACGACCCGCCGGCAGGATGCGGTGAGAAAGATCACCGGCACCGTGGACGGCCTGATCGTCGTCGGAGGCAGGAACAGCGCCAATACGGCGAAGCTCGTGGAAATAGCCCGTTCCCGCGGGTGCGACGTCCTCTGGATCGAGCACGCGGGAGAACTGGACGGGAGGTGGTTCGCCGGTAAGGCGCGAATCGGAATTGCGGCCGGTGCGAGTACTCCGGACTGGCTAATAGAAGAACTGAAAATCGCAATAGAGACATCGCAGGTGTCAAGGGGGATGGAAGGTTATGACGGAAGAGATGATGATTGAAGGACTCCACGGCGAGTCCGGGGAAACGACGGAAATGGAAAGCATGGAGAGCATTCTGGAGCAGTACGGCGAAGTTGAAGAGCTTCACCGGGGCAAGGTGGTCACCGGAACGGTCGTGAATGCCGTGGACGGCGGCTGGCTCGTGGATGTGGGCTACAAGTGCGAGGGGTTCCTGCCCGCGAAGGAATGGTCTCACAAGGTTCTTGTGGAAGATTCGGAAGAACCGGCTCCTGGAGACAAAATACAGATCCAGGTGGTCAGCATCCGCCACGGTGAAGAGGCCCAGCTTCTCGTGAGCAGATGGCGGTGCGAGTTTGACCGGCGCTGGAGTGAACTTGAAAATTTACTCGCCCAGAACGACGTGGTTTCCGTTACGGGCCTGCGCAAGGTAAAGGGCGGGCTCATGGTGGAGTGCTGCGGCCTGGAGGGTTTCGTGCCCATTTCTCACCTCGCCGAGGAAGGCCGGGGTGTGAATCCGGGGAAATTCGTGGGCGAAGTCTTCGAAGCTAAATTGATGGAAAAGGACAAGAAGAAGCACCGTCTTGTCTTCTCCCGCAGGCTCATCGTGGAGGAATCCCTGGTGGAGGAGCGGGAGAAGTTCTACACCGACGTCCAGGAAGGAACGGTCCTCGACGGGGAAGTGAGCAGCATCACCTCCTTCGGCGTGTTCGTGAACGTGGGGCCCCTCGACGGCCTTGTCCACATGAGCGAACTCTCCTGGAAGCGGAACATCAAGCCCAAGGAGATGTTCAAGAAGGGCGACCCCGTGAAGGTGAAGGTCATCGGGATCGACCGCGAGGCCAACAGGCTCTCCCTGAGCATGAAGCAGACGAAGGACGATCCCTGGATGAGCGCCGCTGAGCGCTGGAAGCCCCAGGACAAGGCAAGGGGCGTCGTCACCAACGTCACCGACTTCGGCGCCTTCGTGGAAGTGGAGCCCGGCATCGAGGGGCTCATCCACATCGGCGACCTGAGCTGGACCAGGATCAAGC
>JAPXRK010000082.1:0-885 GCA_033813575.1 Synergistales bacterium | reverse complement strand
GTGGGCTCGGAGATGTGTATAAGAGACAGGGATCAAGCATCCCCGGGACGTGCTCCGGAAGGGCCAGGAAGTGGACGTGGTGGTCCTCGACGTGGACATGGAGAAAAAGCGCATGAGCCTCGGCTACAAGCAGCTCAACGATCCCTGGAACGACGTGCTCTCCAGGTACAGCAAGGACCAGGACCTGACCGTCAAGGTCGTCCGCCTTGCGGACTTCGGCGCCTTCGTGGAAGTGGAGGAAGGCGTGGAAGGGCTGATCCACATCTCCCAGCTCAGCACGAAGCGGGTCGAGAAGCCCCAGGACGTGCTGTCCGAGGGCCAGGAGGTCGTGGCCAGGATCATCGAGATCAACCCCGCCGACCGCAGGATGCGCCTCAGCATCAGCGCCCTGGAGGAACCCGCCCAGCGCAGGCCCAGGGACGACGACCGGAAAAAGGGCAGGCAGGACCGCCGGGAACACGACAACCAGGCGAAACCTGTCCTGAACGACGGGGAGGCCAGCGTCACCATCGGGGAGCTGCTCAGAAACTCCATGCAGGACGAGTAAAAACGGTGGAAGGGGTCGCCCGCAAAGGCGCCCCTTCTTTCTTTTCAAAAGACACTATATGAAAGTGCGGCGAGATGATGGATTCTCTGTATCTTCGGGTATATCCCGACCCCGTTCTCAGGAAAGAGACACAACCCGTCAGCGATTTCGGCGACGGCTTAAAGGATATTGTGGCGGACCTCGTGCGGCTCATGCACCAGCATGACGGCGTGGGGTTCGCCGCCCCCCAGGCCGGCATTTCCCTCAAGCTCGCCGTGGTGTTTTACCAGGGGGAGCTTCATGTACTGGCAAACCCCGTCCTCGTCAGCTCCGAAGGGGAACAGGACGGGGAGGAAGGC
>JAPXRK010000081.1:5832-6803 GCA_033813575.1 Synergistales bacterium | reverse complement strand
CCTCGACTGAAAAAATAAAAAACGGGGAAGGCCCTCGGGCCTTCCCCCGTTTTTTATCTGCAGCTTTCTTCGGTGACTGATCAGCTGTTCTTCGAGAGCCAGTTCCATGCGAAACCGGCAAGGGCCGCCACTCCCATGGGAAGAGCATCATCGTCCACGTTGAATTTCGGACTGTGGTGCGGATTATCCGTTCCCTTCTCCGGGTTGCCTGTTCCGAGGAGGAAGTATGTGCCGGGAACTTTCTGCTGGAAGTAGCTGAAGTCCTCCGATCCCATGATGAGGGGTGTCTCTTTCGCGTTTTCCGGACCTGCCACCGCGTCGAATACTTCCTTCGCAACGGCGGTCACATCATGATTGTTGATGGTGGCAGGGATGAAGCGCTTGTAATCAAGCTCGAAGGTGCACCTTCCGATCTGGCAGGCCCCTGCTATCACTCTTCGCATTGCTGATTCCACGTGGTCCTGGACTGCAGGGTTGAAGGATCTCACGGTTCCGTTCATTTCCACGGTATCAGGAATTATATTGAAGACGGAAATTCCTGCCTTGACCGTTCCCGTGCTCACCACAACGGTTTCCTTTGCGCTCACTTCCCGTCCCACGATGGCCTGGAGGTTCAGCACGATGTTCGCTGCGGTGATGGTGGGGTCGATGCAGAGTTCGGGGGTTGAACCGTGTCCCCCTTTTCCCTTCAGTGTCAGGTACCAGCCGTCCGCTGCCGCCATGATGGGCCCGAAGCGGTACAGGATCGTCCCTGTGGGAGCAGAAGCCCATGTATGGATCCCTCCGACTGCGTCCACTCCCTCAAGGGCCCCTTCCTCCACCATAGCCTTTGCCCCGGATTTGAGGCCGCTTTCCTCCGCCGGCTGAAAGAGGAGGCGCACCGTCCCCGGAATGTCGTCCCGGATCTCCGACAAAACTTTGGCGGCTCCGAGAAGCATCGCGGTGTGGGCGTCATGGCCGCACCCGTGCAT
>JAPXRK010000081.1:0-5822 GCA_033813575.1 Synergistales bacterium | reverse complement strand
ATGCTTTTTGGGATTTGTAGGGGACGTCGTTTTCTTCCACGAGGGGGAGCGCGTCCATATCTCCCCGAAGGGCGACGCACTTCCCGGTCTTTCCGCCCTTCAAGTCCGCCACGACTCCGCATTTCGTGCCGCCGAAGCCTTTCTTTACAATAGAGAATCCCAGTCCTTCAAGAACCTCTATGACTTTTTTCGTTGTCTCCACTTCTTCCCAGGCAATTTCGGGGTTCTGGTGGAAATGATGCCGTAATGCCGCAGTTTCGCATTTCGATAATGCCGCAAGTTCCTTGATCTTTCCCAGCATAAGGGAGGTCACCTCGTCCACTGTAAGTTGGTGCTGCTGATAATGTGGAATACACCCTATCATCCTTTCATAAGGAAATCAAGGACTCTCTTTCCTCTCTCTTTTCTCGCCGCCCCGGATCAGGGGAAAAGTACTTTGAGCCTGTCCCTGTCCCGTTTCAGGTATGACATTATCACTGTCTCGTAACAATAAAATCCCCAGGGTATTGACAAATCAGGGCACTTTCAAGAAAATTAAATGGAAGTAATTGAAATAACGTTTCAATCCATGAAACAATGGTGTTTCCCGGGCAGATTTTTTCCATGGTCCGCTGATAATGGCTTCAACGCGGCGCTGGAGCCGCGATTCATCACCTGAAGGAGGGGGTTTTCGTGAAACAGAGATGTGCTGTTCTTGCGGTGTTCCTTATGCTGGGGCTCCTTTTGATCCCGGCTGCGTGGGGTGCAGTGGAACTGAAGCTCGGTCATTTCGGTCCTGAGAATCACCCTGCCACCATTGCCGCCGCACAGTTTGCGGAGAACGTGGAAAAGAGGACGAACGGAGAGGTCAAGATCATTGTCTATCCGAACAACGCTCTCGGAAGTCCTCCCGAAGTGCTGGAGCAGGTCATCATGGGCGTCATCGACATGAGCCTTTCCGGCCAGGATCAGATAGCGAAACACGTGAAGCTCTTCGACTCGGTGGCCATTCCCTTCTCCATGCAGGGGTACGAGCATGCGGACAGGATCCTCGACGGTCCCTTCAAGGAATGGGCCGCCCCCGAGCTTGAGAAGATCGGTCTTGTGTACATCAACAGCTGGGAATGGGGATTCCGGCAGATCACCAACTCCAAGCGCCCCATCCTGAGTCCTGACGACGTGAAGGGCCTGAAGATCCGTACTCCGCCGGCCATGGCCTACCAGGCTGCCATCGAAGCCCTGGGGGGCAACGTGCAGACTATCGCTTTCGGAGAGCTCGTCATGGCCATGCGCCAGGGAGTGGTTGACGGCCAGGAGAACCCCATCGGCGTCATCTACGACCTGAAGCTCTATGAGTCTCAGAAATACATTACCATCGTGAATTATCTTTACAGCTCAATGACTCACGTGGTTTCCAAAAAAGTGTTCGATTCTCTCACTGATGATCAGCGGAAGATCATCATCGAGGAGTCCGACAAGTCTCGCCTGCTTATGAGAGAACTCGTCCGGAAGCAGGAGCAGGACCAGATAGCCGACATGAAGGCAAAGGGGATCCGGATCGATTCGCCCGATCTCTCTCTCTTCCAGGCGAAGATGGGGCCCGCCTATGAAAAGATCAGGAAGAACATAGGCGAGGAAAACTTCGACAAGTGGATGGAGATGGCCAAGGCAACAGCAAAATAACGGCGGTATCAGGCAGCGGACCGGGCGCCATATCAGGCGCCCGGGTATTCCCTGTTGTTCCGGACCGTCCAGACTGGAGGTTCCTTCATGCTGACCCTGTACATTTTTGCCGTCCTTATCGGCCTTTTGGCGATAAATGTTCCGGTCGTCGTGGCGATAGGACTCACATCGGTGATCTTCTTCGCCGTCCTCGGACAGGGCAATTTCCTTGCCATGCTGCCGCACAGGATGTACTTCGGCACCACGGGTTTCACACTCCTGGCCATTCCGTTCTTCATCCTCGCCGGGAATCTTATGAATACCGGGGGCATTACGAGACGGATCTTCCGGTTCGCGGGGGCCATGGTGGGTCACGTTCCCGGAGGCCTCGGCCAGGTGAATATCATCGCGAGCGTCATCTTCTCCGGGATGTCGGGATCGGCCATAGCAGACGCCGCGGGACTGGGCCAGATCGAGCACAAGGCAATGGTTGACGACGGATACGACCCCGTTGTCTCAGCATCGCTGGTGGCCGCTTCTTCGGTGATAGGACCCGTGATCCCGCCGAGCATCCCATTCGTCCTGTATGGAGCCATCACGGGAGTCTCCGTGGCCCGGCTTTTCATGGCTGGGTTCCTCCCCGGCATCATCATGAGTCTCGGCATGATGGCCGCCCTTGCCGTCCTGGCAAAGAGGAGGAACTATCCATGTTCCGCCTGCAGAACGCCTGCCAGGGAAGCCTGGGCAAGTTTCCGGGGAGCTTTCTGGGCCCTGATGGCTCCGGTGATAATCATCGGAGGCATCATGACCGGCTTTTTCACCCCCACGGAGGCATCGGTGGTGGTGTGTATCTATGCAGCTGTCCTCGGGTTCGCATACAGGGACCTGAAACTTCGTGACCTTCCGGGTATCCTTTTCGCGTCGCTCCAACAGTCGGTAAGCCTGCTCTTCATCATAGCGGCGGCCAATTTCTTCGGATGGCTGATCATCCACCAGAAGATCCCCGACAGGATCATTGCCGGCCTGGTCGCCATGGGCGCGAGCCAGGCACACGTGCTTCTCATAGTGATGGCTGTAGTCCTCCTGCTTGGCTGCTTTATCGAGGGCAACGCCATATTTCTGATCACCCTGCCCATCTTCATGCCCGTGGCAAAAATGTTTACTATCGATCTCGTCAATTTCGGAGTGGTGATGACCCTGCTCATAATGATCGGCAACCTGACCCCCCCGGTGGGCATGTGTCTCTTCGCAGTGGACAGCTACGCCAAAGTGGGGATCCTCCCGCTCTCCCGCGAGGTATTGCCCTACCTGGCGGTGATTTTTGCGGTCACCCTGCTCATTGCCTTCGTGCCGGGCATCTCTCTCTTCCTGCCACGGCTGATGATGGGAGGAATGTGACATGGCAGGCTTTTTCCGCTCCGCCGACCTCCTGACCCGGCGTCTGCTCCGCACGCTCGTAATCGTGCTGTTCTTTGTGCTGGCCCTCCTTCTGGCCACCAACGTGGCCCTGAGGCTCACCAACGACCTCGCCACCGTCCTCTCGGAAAGAGGATTCACCGGGACTGCGGAGACAGTCCGGGGCATCATACCGATCGTCTCCATGCACTGGTTCGACGAGATCGTGGAGATGTGCTTCGCCGCCATGATCTTTTACGGCTCGGCGTCCCTTTGGGCGGAGAGGGGGCATTTCTGCGTTGGAGACTGGATTTCCCCGAGGATCAGGAACCATAGGGCCAGGAGTGCCTACCGGCTGCTGGTAGCCATTCTCGGGACAGCTTTCATGGCCGTCTTCTTCCGGTATTCCCTGAGTCTGACTCTTCGTTCTACGGAACTGACCACGGTTTTTCAAATTCCGAAGTCGCTCCTGTACTCCTGCATGCCCGTCTCATCATTAATAATGCTCGTCTATTCTGTCTCCGACTGCCTTCTTGAGGGGAAGGCCCTCCTGCGGGGGGATAGCGACTTCCCGTCTTAAAACAACGGTTCCTTCGGACCTGCCTCCGCCGTATCCGGAGGGACCGCTTTCATGTTTTTTACCCTGTGCTGGTTCGTATCCCTGTGATATAGTTTCGCCATGACATGGCTTCCGTATTCCCTGCCTGAACCATTACGGAAAAAAGGAGATCTGCATGGCGGAAAAAAAATTGAAGCTGAAGCCTCCGGAGGGCATGAGAACTGCTATCCTGGCCCAGACAGTCCTGGCAGTCCTCTTTCTGCCCGCAGGCGCCTTCTTTGCCTGGGTTGCCGAAGGGGAAGCAAAGCTCTTTGCCCTGTTTTTCGGCCTTGTCTGGACAGTGGGGTGCGGCTTTCTCTTCTGCCGCGGAAGGAGGGCCCTGAAGGAGCTGAGAGAGGGAACGTTTGCCCTGGATTTTTCCCTTGAGGATGAGGATTCCCCTTCTTCCAGGCTGAGAGAGCTTGAGGAACTTCGGCGGGACCACCTTGTTTCAGAAGAAGAGTACGGGAAAAAACGGACCGAAATTCTGGAAGAAAAATGGTGAGCCGGAAAACCCCGGTTCATTCGGCATCCGGCAGGAGGAAGACTGCGCCCCCTGCCTGTACGGAACTATTGTCCCATATTCTCAGGACGCAGGTGTATGCGGTGATCTGCTTCCCTTCACTTTTTTCCACCGCAAGTTGATTATACGAGTTGGTTATACGAGGAGGAAGAGAAGATGAAACGATCGATCCTTGCGCTTGCCATGATCCTTATCCTTGCGGGAACCTGCTTTGGGTTCTCTTTTCCCGACGGGCAGAGACAGCTCGGTGAGGCCGTCCTCGGAAGCCTCACGGTGAAAGACGGAACCGTCGTGGTGAATGTGGCGTCCGGAGGATGCACTGACAAGTCTTCCTTCACAGTTCGGGTGGTGAAGGACGAGGAAAGCCCGGGGAAAATTCCCCACTATGTTCTCACCTTCGAGCGGATAGCCGTTGACGAGTGCAAGGCACTGCTGATGGACGGCGTGGACCTGGTTTTTGACCTTGAGAAAGACCTGGGGCTTGCGGGGGAGTACACCCTTTCAGTGTCCAACAGGGTCCGCCCGGGAAAAGCAATAACGAAATAACTGAACAGGGGAGCAGCCCCGGGAGATTCTTCAATTTTTCTTTTCGGAACGTGTTTTCCCCCGGCGGCGGAATTTTTCGACAGGAGGTTATATTTCGTGAAGATCGCAGTTCTGATCAAGCAGGTTCCCGATTCCGACGACGTGCGCATGGATCCGGAGACGGGGACCATGGTCCGGGAGGGAATGGGAGCGATCGTCAATCCTCTCGACCTGAACGCCCTGCAGGCCGCACTCGATTTGAGAGCTCTTGCGGGGGAAGCGGGCGAGGTGACGGTGATTGCCATGGGCCCCCGGAAAGCGGACGAGGCTCTTCGGGAATGTCTTTCCATGGGGGCGGACTCCGGTTTTCTCCTCACGGACCGTGCCTTTGCAGGGAGCGACACATGGGCCACTGCAAAAGTGCTCGCCGCAGCCCTGGAGAGTTCCGGCCCCTATGATCTTGTGCTCGCCGGGGAAAAGGCCACTGACGGTGAGACAGGGCAGGTCGGGCCGGAGACGGCTGTTATTCTCGGGATCCCCTTCAGCACGTACGTGAGCGGGCTGTCTCTCGTGGAAGGCGGCATCGAAGTGCTCAGGACGGTGGAGGAAGGCACCCAGCGTCAGAAACTCCCCTTTCCCTGTCTCCTGACCGTGCTCCATGCCCTGAATGAACCCGGAATGCCCACGCTCGCCGGGAAAAAACGTGCCCGGAGGGCGGAAATCAGGTCCGCGGGAATCGACGGGATACGGCTTTCGCCTGAGGAGACGGGGCTCATGGGGTCGGCCACGCGGGTGGTTAAAATTTCCTACCCGACAATTTCACGGAAAACGGAGATGTTCGATGAAAAACGGACAGAAGAAGGTATTGAGCGGCTTGTCGCGGTGCTTCGCGACCTTGCCGTGCTCTAGGAGGGCAGGATGATGTCAGGAGAAATCCGCTGCCCGGCCGGGGAGCATAAATTTTTCGTCATCGGTGAAGTCCGTGGAGGGCACATCCATTCAGCAACATATGAACTTACCGGAAAGGCCCGGGAACTTGCCGATACCGTGAAAGGGTCTGTAACCGCCGTCCTTCTGTGCGGCAGATTGACAGATACCCCTCAGGCAGTCATTGAAAGCGGTGCGGACAGGGTACTGGTG
>JAPXRK010000080.1:0-6905 GCA_033813575.1 Synergistales bacterium | reverse complement strand
CTCGCCCTTCCAGATCATCATGGCCGCAGGCTTGTTGACGAGGTGGCTGTTCTTTGTGTCAATAGGATGAAAAAAATCAACAAAAATTCAGGGGCGGCAAAAGCCGCCCCTGAACGGGTGAAAACGAGTTTTCCTGCAGTTTCAGCGGGCTACAGGGTTCGATGGTATTTTCACCCCGGAGGGAAGGGCAGCCCTCGCAAGAAGGCCGCAGATGGTCCGGCCTGTCTTTTTCGCCAGGGGCCCCTTTCGGACGGAGAGTTCCCTGCCCTCAAGGTTCACCGTGGTGCCTTCCTTTTCAGGCCACGGAAGAAGGGGCAGGAGGACCGACGCCTTCTCCGAGAGGGGCGAGGAGTCGGCGGCGAGCACTGCATAGTCGGTGCCGCGCAGGTCTTCCTCCGAGAAGCCCGCTTCCTCCGGTGTGAGCCCCATGAAGATCGCGGTTGAGTGGAGGGTCTTTTTCGCTTCGCCCGCAGGGGCGACCTCCGGGAAGATGGAGAGCAGCCCCGCCGTCCCCGCTCCCCTGAAGAGGAGGAGGTACCGGCCTCCATGAAGGGCTGCGGCAAGGTCGAAAGAGACACTCGCAGGCATTCCCGCCCCGAGAAGGGTAACGGGGTGCTTCGCCGCTGCGAGAAGATCGGCGGCCTTTTGGAGTTTTTTGGGGCACATGCCCGCCTTTCCCGCCAGGGACGCGAAATCGGCAGGAACCTTCTCCCTGGCGGCATGAACGGCAGCGGTGAGGGACCGGATCGCTTCCGCTTCTTTTCCCGCTTCAGGGGCAAGGATCACGGCGTCTCCCCTGTCCAGGATGCCGGGTGCGCCGCCGAGGCAGACCACGGCTGCCTTCCGGTGCCGCATGGCCCTCCGGAGCCAGGATGTCAGCACCGGCTGGTCTTCGTCGGTGTTCGCCCCCAGGAGCAGGAAGGCGTCCCCTTCGTTGAAGGATGCATAGGAAGCCCGGACGGCGTCCTTTCTCTTCCCCGCTTCGGCGAGGAAGGGAAGGAATTCCGCTCCCTCCGCCGCGGAAATGACCGCTTCGGGCGTGCGGAGCGCCGCATAGTCGCGGAGAGCTTTCGCCTCCTGCAGGGTGAGGTTCGTCCCCGCTACGTAGACCGCGCCCTTCCTGGACGCGAGGCTGTCGAAGGCAGCTACGGCAGTGTCAAGGGACACGGACTTGCCGTTCACCGCCGGGTCGAAGTTCCCCGATTCCTTCACGTCCCGGAAGCCGTACCGTCCCATGAAGCAGCACGACCCGAAGGTCGGGGCTGTCGGATTGTCCAGATCGGTGGTGACCCGGACGATCCGGGAGCGCCTGCGGTCGAGGTTGAGGTCGAGTTCGCAGCCCACGGAACACATCTGGCAGGTGGTCTTGATGATTTCGGGTTCCTCCAGGTGAGGCCACCGCTCGGCCCTTTTTTCCATGAGGGCCCCCACGGGGCAGACCTGGGTGCAGAGACCGCAGAAGGTGCAGTCGGAATGCTCCATGTCGTTGTAGAACTGGGGCGTCAGGATCGACTCGAAGCCCCGCTTCGCGAAGTCGATGGCGTGGAAGCCCGAGATCTCGTCGCAGGCGCGGACGCACTTGGAGCAGAGGATGCACTTGTCGAGGTTCCGGATATAGTACTGGTTCGCGTCCTCGAATTTGGCCACGTGATCGCCGGCGAGCTTCTCAGGCTGCACCTCGTGGGTGGTGGCGTATTTCCGGAGCCTGCACTCGAAGACGTCTGCGCAGCCGCACTCCATGCATCGCTTCGCGTCCCGGAGGGTCTGCTCTTCCGTCAGTCCGGCGCTGTACTCCGTGAAGGGTTGTGCGAGCCGTGTCTCTCCGCTCACGTGGGCCACGTGTTCCTGGACGGTTTTCTCCACGTCCTTGAAGTCCTCGGGACCGAGGTCCGCCCGGACGATATCGTAGAAGAAAGGTTTCTTCGGCGTCCCATGGGTCAGGTAATGGTCCAGGGAATCGGCGGCCCAGTGGCCGTTGCCGATGGCCTCGATGGCGATCTTCGGGCCCGACTGCTGGTCGCCGCAGACGAACACTCCCGGGAGGGGCGTGTCGTAGTCGGGGCCGACTTTCATCTTCCGGCCATCGTGCAGTTCCGAGGGAACCCCCGAGAAGTCGATGGCCTGGCCCACGGCGGCGATGACCGTATCCACGTCGAGGACGAAGGTCTCACCGGTGGGGACGGGGCTCCGCCGCCCGGATGCGTCCGGTTCCCCGAGCTTCATACGTTCGCAGACCACCCGTTCCACCCTGCCGTTCCCCTCGATCGATTTCGGGGCCGCCAGGTAGATGAAGTTCACGCCTTCCCCTGTAGCCTCCTCGATCTCGAGGTCATCGGCGGGCATCTCCTCCCGGCTCCTCCTGTAGAGCACAGATACTTCCTCGGCGCCGAGGCGGCGGGCAGAACGGCAGGCGTCCATGGCGGTGTTGCCTCCTCCCACCACGGCCACCCTTCTGCCGATTTTCACGTCAGGGTTGGTCTTCACGTCGTAGAGGAAGTTGATGCCTCCCAGAACCCCGTTCAGATCCTCGCCGGGCACCCGCATGGGGGAGGACTTCCAGCAGCCCATGGCCAGGATGACGCCGTCGAAATCCCTGCGGAGTTCGTCGAGGGTGATGTCCTTTCCCAGGGCCATTCCGGTGCGGACCTCCACGCCGTGGGCAAGAAGCCAGTCGATCTCCTTCTGGAGCACCGCCTGGGGAAGGCGGTAGTCGGGGATGCCATAGCGCATCATGCCGCCGAGAAGGGCTTCCTTCTCGAAGATGACGGGCCGGTAGCCCTTCAGGCGCAGGTAGTAGGCCGCGGAGATCCCGGCGGGCCCGCCGCCCACGACGGCGACGGTCTTGCCGTTGTCCCCGGTCTCGGGGATGAAGCCCAGAGAATCGTTATTTATGGCCCAGTCGCCCACAAAGCGCTTGATCTCCCGGATGGACACGGGGGCGTCGTCCACGAAGTTCCTGCGGCACTTCTTCTCGCAGGGGGCGGGACAGACCCGGCCGATGCACGCGGGAAGGGTGACGTGGTGATGGAGCACGTCAAGGGATTCCTGGTATTTCCCCTGGGCGGCCAGGTTGATGTAGGCCTGGACGTTTCCGTTGGCGGGACAGGTGAGGGTGCAGGGGGGACGGCAGTCGCCCACGTGGTCGGAGAGCAGCAGTTCCAAGGCGGTACGGCGGGCGCTCACGGCCCTCTCTGTCTCGGTCCTGATGACCATGCCCCGGACAATGGTGTTGGCGCACGCCCGGATCAGCGTCTTTGCCCCCTCCACTTCCACGAGGCAGACGGAACAGCCGCCGTGCAGGCTCAGGTGGGGGTCGTAGCAGAGGGTGGGTATTTCCACGCCGCAGTCGGAGCAGAGGTCGAGAATTCTCTGCCCTTCGTATCCGTAGACTGTTTTTCCGTTGAGTGTGACCTTTATGTTTTTCTTCATGGCAGCTCGAAATCCTCCCGAACGGTTATTCCACCGAGATGGCACCCACGGGGCAGACGCTCTTGCAGGTGCCGCACCGGATGCACTTCTCGTCGTCGATGACGTGGGGTTTCTTCACTTCTCCAGCGATGCAGGAGACGGGACAGTTCCGGGCGCATTTCGTGCAGCCGATGCAGACGGCCGGGTCGATGACGTAGTGGATGAGGTTCGTGCAGACCTTTGCCGGACATTTTTTGTCCCTGATATGGGCCTCGTACTCATTCCGGAAATATTTCAGGGTGGTGAGCACCGGATTGGGGGCGGTGCCCCCGAGTGCGCAGAGCGAGCCTTCCTTTACCTGGTGAGCGAGTTCGAGCAGCTTGTCCAGGTCCTCCATGACTCCCTTGCCCTCGATGATCCGCTCCAGGATCTCGAGCATCCTCTTGGTGCCGATGCGGCAGAAGGGGCACTTGCCGCAGGACTCCTTCTGGACAAAGGAAAGGAAGAACCTTGCCACGTCCACCATGCAGGTGGTCTCGTCCATGACCACGAGGCCTCCGGAACCCATGATGGCCCCGAGGGCGGTGAGGCTTTCGTAACTCACCGGGGTGTCCAGGTGCTCTTCCGTGAGGCATCCGCCGCTGGGACCGCCGATCTGGACAGCCTTGAACTTTTTGTCATCCAGTATGCCGCCGCCGATCTCAAAGATGATCTCCCGGAGGGTGATGCCCATGGGGACCTCCACGAGACCGGTGTGCTTCACCTTTCCCGTGAGGGCGAAGACTTTCGTCCCCTTGGACTTCTCCGTTCCCATGGAGGCGTACCACGCACCGCCGTTGCATATGATCTGGGGTACGTTGGCCCACGTCTCCACGTTGTTGATGTTCGTCGGGCACCCCCAGAGGCCGGAATTGGCCGGGAAGGGAGGCCGGGGGCGGGGCATGCCCCTGCGCCCCTCGATGGACGCCATGAGGGCCGTCTCCTCGCCGCAGACGAAAGCTCCGGCGCCCTCCTTGATGTGGATCCTGAAAGAGAAGCCGCTGTCCATGATGTTCTCTCCCAGGAGACCGTATTCCTCAGCCTGGGCCATGGCCGTCTTCAGCCGCTTGATGGCCAGGGGGTATTCAGCCCGGCAGTAGATGTAGCCTTCGTCGGCGCCCATGGCATAGGCGCCGATGGACATCCCCTCGAGTACGCTGTGGGGGTCGCCCTCGAGGATGGACCGGTCCATGAAAGCCCCGGGGTCTCCCTCGTCGGCGTTGCAGATGACGTATTTCTTGTCGCCCTTCGAGGAGGCGCAGAAGCTCCACTTGAGCCCCGTGGGGAATCCGCCGCCCCCACGGCCCCGGAGGCTCGAAGCCTTCACCTCGTCGATGACCTGAACGGGCGTCATGGAGGCGAGGGCTTTGCCCAGGGCTTCGTAACCGCCCCTGGCAATGTACTCTTCAATATTGTCCGGATTGATGTAGCCGCAGTTCTTCAGGGCTATACGCTTCTGTTTGCCGTAGAAGGGGATCTCGCTGTACCGGGGTATGGCGGGGGCTTCCTCTCCGGAGGCGTACATGAGCCTCTGCACGGGACGGCCCTTGTAGATGTGCTCTTCCACGATCTCCGTCACATCGTCCCTGGTGACCCGGCTGTAGAACGTTCCCTCGGGGTAGACCACCACGATGGGCCCCATCTCGCACATCCCGTGGCATCCCGTGGGCACCACGAGAACTTCTCCTGACAGTTTCCTTTTTTCAAGTTCCTTCCTGAAAGCGTCCATCACCTCGTGCGAACCGCTGGACGTGCACCCGGTGCCGCCGCAAACCAGGATATGGGAACGATAGATAGGCATAGGTCATCCTCCTCCGTCAGTCGGCTTCCTACTCGAACTTGTCGAGTATGCCCTTTACCATGTCGGGGGTCAGCCGTCCGAAGGTCTGGGTGTCGATCATCATCACCGGCGCCAGTCCGCAGGCTCCCAGGCAGGCCACCGGCTCCAGGGTGAACCGGAGGTCCTCGGTGGTCTGGTTTTCTTCCACTCCGACAGTTTCCTTCACGCTTTCCAGGATCTTCAGGCTTCCCCGAACGTGGCAGGCAGTTCCCCTGCACACGCGGATGATATGACGGCCTCTCGGCTTCAGGTGGAACTGGGCGTAGAACGTGGCCACGCCGAAAATTTCTGCGGCTGGAATGTCAAGCTCCCTTGCGAAAAAATCCACGGCCTCCGGCGCAATATACCCCATTTCCCCCTGCAGGTCCGCCAGCAGCGGAATGGTGATGCCCTTCCTCCCCCTGTAACGGTCGGCAATTGGAAGCAGGCGGCTCTCCAGGTCGGATCGCACGGCGCTTTCCGTCGACATGGTCATCCTTTTTCCTCCTCACTTTTCGTTGATAAACCCGAATTATGGTATGCATTATACCCCTAAACAAGGGGAAAAGAATCTTCGTGGAACGAATTCGGTATATAATGAACTTGACTGGAAGGACTTTTTCATATATACCCTATATGGGTATATATTCTTGCGGAGGTGGTACATCATGATAAAAGTATTTTCAACGACGACCTGTCCATGGTGCACAAAGGTCAAGGAATATCTGCAGAACAAGGGGCTTGAATTCGAGACTGTAGATGTTTCCTCGAACCGGGAAGCGGCAATGGAGATGGTGAAGAAAACCGGGCAGATGGGTGTTCCCGTCACGCAGATCGGCGAGAAGTACATCGTCGGGTTCAGCCCGGAGGCCATCGAGGCGGAGCTGGCGAAGCAGGCGAAGCAGGATCAGTAACCTGAGAGGAAGGGGTTGACGTCGTGCCTCGAGGATCGGAAACAGGATCGGAACTGCTCACGTTGTCCTATGGAATGGCGGTGAGCGACGGCGAATTCCTCGCGCCCGGCGGTGCGGTGGATATCGAGGCTGTCGAGGGATACGAGGAAATACTCCGGAGAGGAGACGCCCGGCTTCGGGAAGCCGCATCCGAAGGGCGGGAGGGTGTGGGCTGGATCAATCTGCCCTCCATGGATATCTCAGCCGTTGAGGAGACCGGGAAATGGATTTCCGGCTTCGACGCCATGGTCCAGGTGGGCATCGGCGGATCCGCACTGGGAAACCTTATGCTTCACGGGGCGCTGCTGCCTCCGTACTGGAACGAGCTGCCCCGGTCGAAAAGGCAGGGACCGAGATTCTACATGTCCGACAATGTGGATCCGGCCGACAACAGGATGATCTGGAATCTCATCGACCCCGTGCAGACCGTCTTTACCGTCATCAGCAAATCGGGGAGCACCGCCGAGACCATGGCCAACTTCCTCTTCTTCTGGGACCGCCTCAAGGTGGATCTCGGCCCGAAAAAAGCGGCGGAGCACGTGGTGGTCATTACCGACGAGGAAAAGGGTGTCCTCCGTCCCTTCGCCGACGAAATCGGGTGCCGCCGCCTGATTCTTCCCTCGGACGTGGGAGGCCGCTTCTCGGTCCTGTCGCCGGTGGGGCTTCTTTCCGCCGTCGCCCTTGGC
>JAPXRK010000079.1:0-6992 GCA_033813575.1 Synergistales bacterium | reverse complement strand
TCCTGCTTCACCTGAGGGTGCCGTCCGAAGCACCAGCTTTCCCTCCCCTTCATCCACGGTGATGACCGTTCCCTCCACCGCCTCCCCGGAGATGATCATCCTGGCCAGGGGAGTCTCGATGTTCCGGACCATGTACCGTTTCAGCGGCCGTGCGCCGTACACAGGATCGTAGGCCGCGGCGGCGATGAAGGCCGCTCCCCGGTCCGTGATCTCCAGGGAGATGTTCCGCTCCCTGAGGCGGTCCGACAGAGCCGAAGCCTGCAGGCGGACGATCCGCCCGATCTCCTCCGGGGTGAGGGGCTTGAAGAGGACCACGTCGTCCACCCTGTTCAGAAACTCCGGCCTGAAGGACCGCCGCAGCTCCTCCATCACGCCGTCCCTGGCATTCTCCCGTATCTCTCCTTCCGGTGTGATGCCCCGGAGCAGAAGGGGAGCCCCGATGTTGCTCGTCATGATGATCACCGTGTTCTTGAAGTTCACCACGTGCCCCCTGCTGTCGGTGATCCTGCCGTCGTCGAGGATCTGTAGCAGGATGTTGAACACGTCAGGGTGGGCCTTCTCGATCTCGTCGAAGAGGAGCACCGAGTAGGGCTTCCTCCTGACCGCCTCGGTGAGCTGCCCGCCCTCATCGTACCCCACGTAACCCGGGGGCGCCCCCACCATGCGGGAAACGGAGTGCTTCTCCATGTACTCCGACATGTCCAGGCGGACGAGATTGTCCTCGCTGTCGAAGAGAGCCTCGGCAAGGGTCTTGGCGAGCTCGGTCTTCCCCACTCCCGTGGGGCCGAGGAAGATGAAGGAGCCGATGGGCCGCCTGGGGTCCTTGATCCCTGCCCGTGCCCGGAGCACTGCGTCCGCCACCAGGTCCACCGCCTCGTCCTGGCCGACCACCCTGCGGTGGAGGATGTCGCCCAGCTTGAGGAGTTTTTCCTTCTCCCCCTCCAGAAGCCTGTTCACAGGTATCCCCGTCCAGCGGCTCACGATTTCCGAGATCTCGTTCTCAGTCACTTCCTCCCGGAGGATCCTGGTTCCCTGTCCGCGGGCCTGGATCTCCTCCTCCTTTTTCCGGAGCCGCTCCTCCAGCTGAGGGAGAGTGCCGTGCTTCAGTTCGGCGGCCCGGTTGAGGTCGTACTCCCTTTCCGCCTTCCCGATCGCCCTCCGGACCGACTCGATCTGCTCCCGGAGTTCCCGGACCTCGGCCAGCCCCTGCTTTTCCGCCTCGTACCCCGCCCGGAGGGAAGCCTGTTCCTCCCTGGCCTCCTGGAGCTCCGCCCGGAGGTTCTTCAGCCGCCCCAGGCTGGCGGCGTCCTTTTCCTTCGTCAGCGCCGCTTCCTCGATCTCGAGCTGCATGACTTTCCTGGAGACGGTGTCGAGCTCCGCCGGAAGGGAGTCAATTTCCGTGCGGATCATGGCGCATGCCTCGTCCACCAGATCGATGGCCTTGTCCGGAAGGAACCGCTCGGTAATGTACCTGTTCGACAGCACCGCCGCCGCCACGAGGGCGTTGTCCCGTATCTTCACCCCGTGGTGGACCTGGAACCGCTCCTTCAGGCCCCTCAGGATGGAGACGGCGTCCTCCACGGAAGGCTGCTCCACCAGAACGGGTTGGAACCTCCTCGCGAGGGCGGCGTCCTTTTCGATGTGCTTCCTGTACTCGTCCACCGTGGTGGCGCCGATGCAGTGCAGTTCTCCCCTGGCGAGCATGGGCTTGAGCATGTTCCCGGCATCGATGGCTCCCTCGGCGGCACCGGCCCCCACGATGGTGTGGAGTTCGTCGATGAAGAGGATGATCCTCCCGTCGCTCTCCTTCACCTCGTTGAGGACCGCCTTCAGCCGTTCCTCGAACTCGCCCCTGAACTTGGCCCCGGCCACCAGCGACCCCATGTCCAGGGCGAAGATGGACCGGTCCCGAAGCCCCTCGGGCACGTCGCCGTTCACGATCCTCCCGGCGAGCCCCTCCACGATGGCGGTCTTGCCCACGCCGGGGTCGCCGATGAGCACAGGATTGTTCTTCGTCTTCCTGCTGAGGATCCGGATGACCCGCCGGACCTCCTCGTCCCTCCCGATCACGGGGTCCAGCTTCCCCGCCCGGGCCATGGCCACAAGGTCCCGGCCGTACTTCTCCAGGGCCTCGTAGGTGGCCTCGGGGTTGTCGCTGCACACCCGGGCCCGGCCCCGCACCTCCGTGAGAGCCGACAAAAATTTCTCCTCGGTTACCCCGCCCTCCGCCAGAATCCGGCCTGCCGCCGTGGTCCGCCCCTCGTCGAAAAACGAGGCGAAGAGGTGCTCCACGGAGACGTATTCGTCCTTCAGCCTGTCCGCCCGCTCCTCCGCCTTCAGGAGAAGCCTGGACAGGCGGGGGGAAATCCGTATCTTACCCGGCTCCAGGCCGGGTCCGGTGACCCTCGCCCGCCGGGAGAGATCCTGTTCGAGCCTGCCCGCAAGCGCGGAAGGGTCCGCCCCCGTCCTGGAGAGGATGCGCGAAATGAGTCCCTCCGGCTGTTCCAGGAGGGCGAGAAGGAGATGTTCTCCGTCCACATCAGGATGTCCGTAGGAAATGGCCTTGTTCTGTGCTTCAGACAGGGCCTCCTGAGATTTTTTCGTAAGTTTTGCAAAGTCCATGGGAAGGCCTCCTTTTATTGACCTTTACTAACCAATAAGATTATAACGAACTATTCTCCGTAGACAAGAGGGGAATTGATTTTTTCCGGAAAAGTTTTTCCCCCTCCTTCTGCCCTGCCTCTTCCCGGTTCCCTGCCGTTCTGCGCCCCCCCTGCCCCGAAAAAACGCCCCGCCCTTCAAAACCACCCGGGCGGGTGGTTTCAGGGTGAGGCATCCCCAGGAGGAAAAGGGTATAATGCAGATGTTTCCGCGCCCCTATGACGAATGAACGACATGCCGCAATACAGTGGAAGAGGAGGATATGCATGAAAAGGCTGATCCTGGTTTTAATGGCGCTGTTTCTTATCGCGGGGGGAACCGGACTCGCCGCAGGAGCCCCGGCGGACGAGTTCTCAGTCCTTTCGTTTTCACCTTCGGGTACGGTCAAGGGGAGAGCTCCCGTCAAGATCGTGTTTTCCCAGCCGGCGGCCCCGAAGAACCTGATCGGCAAGGCCATCCCGGCGGACCGCCACCCCGTGTCCTTTTCCCCTTCCATCCGGGGGGAAGGCAAATGGGCCGATGCCAAGACCTTCGTCTTCACCCCCCTGGCGAACCTTCCCTCCGCCACACTCTTCAGGGCCACTCTCAGGGATGACCTCAGGGACACGGCAGGCCGCAGGATGGTGGGCAGGCAGACCTGGGAATTCTCCACCGAATCCCTGAAGCTTCTGCGGGTCCAGCAGGTGGACTTCACTGAAAACGGCAACGCAGTCCTCGAGCTGGCTTTCAACCTTCCCGTTTCCCCCTTCAGGCTCAGGGGATACCTCGCCCTGGCCAACAACAAAAACCAGGCCGTGGAGTACTATTTCTCCGGCAACGCCCCGTCCTCCCGCATCCAGGTTTTCACCCACCCCTTCAGCGAGCAGAAAATCCGGGTGATCCTGACGGCCGGAATGACCAGCGACGCCGGCCCCCTGGGAATAGAAAAGGAAGTCCGCCAGGAAGTCGCGGTCACCAGGAAGATGGAAATACGGGGAGCCTACGCTTCCAGCAACTACCCCGAACAGAGCGGCATCACCATCAACACCTCCATCGGGGCGGACATGGCCTCGGCGGCCAGGTTCGTGGAGCTTTCCCCGAAGATCCCCTTCACCGTGGAGCCGGGGTATAACGGTTTTACCATCCTGGGAGACTTCAAGCCCAGGCAGCGCTTCGAAGTGACCCTGAAAAAGGGGCTTCCTTCCAGGGACGGTTCCAAACTCGAAGCGGACTTCACGAAGGCTGTCATCTTCCCCGATATGTACCCCGTCCTTCTCTTCCCCGCCGCGGGCACATTCCTCTCTCCCGCCGGCGACCTGAGGATCCCCATCGAAACGGTCAATATCGAAGAGGTCAGCCTGAACCTCTGGAGGGTCTACGAGAACAACATCCCCCTGGCCATGACCATGCAGGGGTACTCCGTTCCCCGGGACCTCACGAGGAGAATCGTCACGAAGAACGCCCGGCCCGAAGGAGCGCTGAACACTCCCGTCCGCAGGGCCATCGACCTGAGGGAACTCGCAGGTGAGGCCAAGGGGGTCTTCCTTCTCACCGCCTCCGACGTGTCCGGAGAATACTGGGGCGAGGCCGAGCAGCTCGTGGCCGTGACCGACCTGGGCATTACCGCGAGAGTCGCCCCGGCGGGGATCACCGTCTGGGTGAACACCATCCTCGGCATGAAGCCCGTGGACGCAGCTTCCGTGAAGGTATACTCAAAGAGCAACCAGCTGGTCGCCTCCGGATCAACCGACGGCGTCGGCATCTGGTCCTGGAGCGGGAAGGATCCCTGGGATCCCCAGCTCGTCCCCGCCATCGTCACCGTGGAAAAGGGGGGCGACCTCTCCTTCCTGAAGCTGGATACCGATCTCCTCGCCGACGGGGGCTTCGACACCGCCGGCCGGTCCTGGAGCACCGGGTACGATGCCATGGTGTTCACCCCGAGAGGCGTCTTCCGGCCCGGTGAGCGGGTGGATTTCTCCGCCATCGTCCGGGATGCCCGCAGGATGCCTCCCGACCCCTTCCCCGTTCTCTACGTGGTCCGATCGTCCCTCGGGCGGGAAGTCGCCCGGGGAACGGCCATGCTTTCCCCCGAGGGGATGACCTCCTTCTCTGCGGCCCTGGCCCCGGCGTCACCCACGGGGAATTACAGCGCCGAAGTGTTCCTTCCCGGCGACGAGAAGGCTCCCCTCGGCCGGACATCCTTCTTCGTGGAGGATTTCGTCGCCCCGCGCCTCGAGGTGAAGGCGACGTCCGAAACGAAATACCTTCTCCAGGGAGAGGACGCCGAGGTGGAAATCGCCTCCTCCTATCTCTTCGGCGCACCGGCGGCGGGACTTCCTTTCGAGGCCGAAGTCCGCGCATCCTCCGCGCCGTTCCGGCCCGAAGGGTGGCAGGCCTTCACCTTCGGCGACATGGAAAAGAAGTTCGAACCCTTCGCCGATTTCATCGGTGACGGAACCCTGGACGAAACGGGAAAGGGAAAGGTTTCCTTCCAGGCGCCGGAAGGCTGGTCGCCCCCCGCCGGGGTGAACCTTCTCTTCCTCCTGAAGGTCATGGAGGAAAGCGGCCGGTGGGTCTCAACCACATTAAGGAGGCCCATGCACCCTTACCCCGTTTATATAGGGATCGAGAAGCCCTCCTCAGACGCTGTCCCCGGAAAGGAAACTTCCGTCCGGGTAGCTGCTGTGACCCCGGAAGGACAGGCCTCCGGGACAGGTTCCGTCATCGGCGAGCTTTTCCTGGTCAGGCGTCACTATAACCTCGTTCGGGTCGAAAACCAGACACGCATGCAGATGCAGACAGAACTCATCCCGCAGTTTGAGACCACTGTGCCGCTGAAGGAGGGAACAGGAACGTTCTCCTTCACTCCCAGGAGCTGGGGAGAATACGTTATCCGCTTCTCCGACGCAGACTCGGGAAGTTCCGCATCCGCCTCCATGTACGCATGGGCTCCCTACGGGATGGAAGAAGCTGGAGGCTCCTCACTTATCGACAGAATAATCATAAAGGCGGACAGGGAAAAATACGCCCCCGGCGAAACAGCTTCGGTGACATTCCGCAGTCCCTTCGCCGGAAACATGCTCGTCACGGTGGATACCGACAGGGAACTCTTCAGGAAAGTCATCTCCCTTGACAGGGGGGAAGTCACCCTGGAGATTCCTGTAACAGGTGAAATGATACCCAACGCCTACGTTTCGGCAAGCGTTATCCGGCCTGTGGTGGAGGGAGAGGCATGGGGAAGCCACAGAGCGATCGGCACATTGTCCCTTTCCGTTGAGGAATCCGGAAAAAAGCTTTCCGTTTCCCTGGAGACGCCTGACCGTATCCAGCCGAAAGAAACACTGAACGTGAAAGGCATCATCAGGGACGGTGCGGGGAATTCCAGGAAGGGCGAGGTATCGCTCTTCTTCGTGGACGAAGGCATTCTCTCTCTCACGGGCTATTCGACACCCGATCCCTGGGGATTCTTTATGGCGAAAAGAGCCCTCGGCCTCTCGGTTTATGATATGTACGACCAGCTGCTTCCCCTCGAGTCGAGAGCCACCCCTCTTCTGAAAACTGGCGGAGGCGAAGGCGAAGATGCAATGGCAGCGCTCCGTGCGGGGCTCTCGCCTGTTGCCGCCCGGTCATTCCTCCTCCTTTCCATATTTGCCGGCCATTTTACAACCGATGAAAGCGGCGTTTTCTCGGCTGAACTCAAAATACCGGAGTTCAGCGGCAAGGGAAGGCTCATGGCAGTCGCCGCATCGGAAGATGCTTTCGGCATGGGGCAAAAGCACGTCACCATCGTAAGGGAGATCACCACGGAACTCTCACTGCCCAGGGCCGTGTCTCCCGGAGACGATTTCTATGCTCCGCTGAAAATATTCTCCGGTGCAGACGGTCCGCGGAAGTGCTCGGTGACGATCACGGCAAAGGGTCCTATCACGCTGACGGGTAAACGGGAGTTTATTGCCGACTTTACCAAGATAGGGGACGAGGCACTCTTCAACGCACGGTTTACCGCGGGCCCGGAGGCCGGGACAGCGTACCTGTCGGTCGTCACTGAATGGAACGGCGGCACCTTCTCCCAGGAACTGGATCTTCCGGTCCGGCCCGCCTATCCGAGGATCGCCCTTTCCGGTTCGGGGATCGTGCGAAAAGACGCTGAAGCAAAAGTTGATATACCGAGGAACTGGTTCAGGGGAACCGGTGAAGGGAAGCTTGTACTTTCCGACCTTCCGGCACTTGACCTTCTGGGTCCCTCCATGTTCCTCATGACCTATCCCTATGGATGCCTGGAACAGACCGTATCAGGAGCATGGCCTCTTCTCGTTCTCCCAGGGCTCGCCCAGGAAATTGACCCTGCCCTG
>JAPXRK010000078.1:0-7058 GCA_033813575.1 Synergistales bacterium | reverse complement strand
AGGCTGCCCAGAGGATGCGTCAACGTAGGGGGGGAGCTTGCTTCCGCCATGGAAGAATGCAGAAGGATTTTTATTTCCTTCTTCGAAGACTGGGGGTATTCCCCCTTTCTTCCGTCAGGGCTCCAGCTTCTTGAATCGGCTTGGGACAAGCTGCCGTCCCAGGTAAGGTCGCGGCTCGTCGCCCTGACCACGCCCTACGGCGAACCGTGCTGCCTGAGGGGAGACATCACCCTTGCGGCCGTCGCCTACCTTGCGTCCCATTACGCTCCTGAGGAACGCCCCCTGCGCATCTGCTACTGCGACAGGGTGTACATGAAATCAACTCCCCCGAGAACCTCCATCGAGTCATTCCAGATCGGGGCGGAACTCCTCGGCTGGGAGGGAGAAGGAGCGGACGCCGAAATGCTCTCTCTGCTCCTTCGGGTTCTCGACGCCCTGGGGCTCGAACAGACGACCATCGCCCTCGGTGACTCGACATTCCTCCAGAGAGCCCTTGCATCGGCTGAATCCGCCGCTGCGGAGGGCCTTGCCGACGCTCTCCGGAGGGGAAGCCTTCCCGATTATTACGCCGTGCTGGAGAAAGGCAACATCCCGGATTTTTACCGGACGATCCTCTCGGCCATTCCACGCCTCCGGGGGGACATCTCGGTCATTGCCGAAGCGGAAAAACTCTGGGGCAGGGGAGCACCCCTCTCGGCCCTCAAGACCACAGCGGCGACCCTGGAGAGCCAGGGCTACGGAAACAGGATAACCGTCGACCTCTCCCTTGTGAGGGATCCGGGCTATTACAGCGGTCCCCTTTTCGAGGTCTATTCATGGGAATCCGGCCGGTCTCTCGGCGGCGGGGGACGGTACGACAGGCTTCTTTCATCCTGCGGCCTGAGAGGCCAGGCCATGGGGTTCGCCCTCGACCTGGAGCAGGCGGCGGCGCTCTCAAGCTTCCGGTCCCGCCGTTCCCAGGTAATGGCGTGGGCGGGCGGCCTTTCCCCCGAGGAAGCCCTCCGGAGGGCCGCAGATCTTGCTTCCGGCGGCACCAGGATCGAAATGAACTGGAACGGCGACAGGAGCGCATCCCTGCAGGCAGCGGAAAAACGGGGCTGCAGATCATGGGTCGACCTTGCCTCGGGGACGGCCTATACTCTTTCCCCTGCCGGAAAAGGAGGTGCATCGTGATGCTCACCATTGCCCTCCCGACAGGCCGGGTTTTTTCCGATGCCGTGGAGATGATCACCCGGGCGGGGCTGCCCTGCGACGGACTCGCCTCCCCGGGAAGGAAGCTCGTCATCGAAGCGGGCGATTTCCGGTATATCCTCGCCAAGCCCTCCGACGTTCCCCTGTACGTGAGCTACGGGACGGCGGACCTCGCCTTTGCCGGGGGAGATGTCCTTCTCGAAAGCGCCATGCCGGTGGTGGAACTCCTGGACACGGGGTCCGGCAGGTGCTCCGTGGTGGTGGCCGGCCCCAGGAGTCAGGCGGAACGGTTCCGGGGACACGCCTCGGAACTCATGGGGCTGAAGGTTGCCACAAAATACCCCCGCATCGCCGACGGCCACTTCTCCGCCCGGGGAGTCCAGGTGGACATCATCCACCTCCACGGCTCCATCGAGCTGGCCCCCAGGCTCGGCCTGAGCGACTGCATCCTGGACATCGTACAGACGGGAAGCACCCTCAGGGCGAACAGTCTTGAAATCCTGGAGCACGTGTGCGACGTCTCCCTCAGGCTCGTGGCAAGCAGGAAGAGCACGGCGATGCGGTGGAAGGAAATACAGTCGGTAATGAACAAAATATCCTCCCTTGTGAAGGAGAAACGGCCATGACAGTGAAACTGGAGCGAAAAACGAAAGAAACGGTGATCTCCCTGGAACTTTCCCCCGAGGGAGGGGAGATCCGGGTCTCGATCTCCTGCGGTTTTCTCCGCCACATGGTGGAGCTGTTCGCATTCCATGCCGGCATTGGGCTGGTGGCGGAGGCGGGCGGAGACGAGGAAGTGGACTGGCATCATCTCACAGAGGATCTGGGCATCGTCCTTGGACGGGCCTTCGGCATGGCTGCGGCGGAGGCCCCGAGAAAACGGTACGGATGGTGCGCCCTTCCCATGGACGGCTCCCTCGTGCTGGCGGCGGCGGACCTTGGCGGCAGGGGGCAGTTTGAATGGAAGGGCGCTTTCCCGGCGGAAAGGTGCGGCGACTTCGACCTGGAGCTCATCCCGGAATTCTGGAAGGCTTTCTGCAGGGAAGGAAAGATCACCCTCCACGCCCAGGCTCTCGCCTGCGACAACGCCCACCATCTCGCCGAAGCCCTCTTCAAGGGAGCCGGACGAGCCCTGAGAGAGGCGTTCCTCCCGGCGGAGAGCCTTCAGAGCACCAAGGGCACCCTTGTATGATCGCCATCATCGACTACCAGGTCGGCAACACGGGCAACGTTCGACGGGCCTTCAGTTCCCTCGGCGAGGAAGCCCGGCTTCTCTCCTCACCGGCTGAGCTCACGGCGGAATTTACCATGGCCGTCCTTCCGGGAGTGGGCGCCTTCGGGCCCGCCTCGGCGAGACTCAGGGCATCCGGCTGGGCCGACCGTCTCACCAACTGGGCCGAAGAAGGGAAACCCCTCCTCGGGATCTGCCTCGGCATGCAGCTCCTCTGCGAACGGAGCCTCGAGGACGGCGACCATCGCGGCCTGGGACTCATACCGGGAGCAATCCGCCTTCTGGAGGCGGACAAAATCCCCCACATGGGCTGGAACTCGGTCGAATGGACGGGAGAACCTCCTGAATTTGTGCCCGGAGTCCCTTCCGGGGAATTTTTCTACTTCGTTCACAGCTACGCCCTGTTCGATTCCGTCTTTGCGTCCGGCCGCACCTCCCTCGGAGGAACACCCTTCACCTCCATGGTACTCAGGGGACGGGTCGCCGGATTCCAGTTCCACCCGGAGCGGAGCGGCCGGGCCGGTCTTGCCCTCCTATCGGCAACGGCCCGCCACATACGGAAGGAGGTTTCCTGATGGAAATTTTCCCCGCCATGGACCTTTTCGAAGGCGAGATCGTCCGTCTCAGGGAAGGGCGTTTCGAGGAACGGACGGTGTTCGGCTCCGATATCGCGGGAACGGCCCGTTCCTTCAGAGAACAGGGAGCGGAGTGGATCCACGTCATCGACCTCGAGGGGGCGAAAAAAGGTTTACCCTGCCATCTTTCCGCCATCGGAACGCTCCTGGACGCAGGGCTCAGGGTCCAGTACGGGGGAGGGCTCCGGACGGAAGAACACCTTGAAGCAGCCTTTTCGGCGGGGGCCGAAAGAGTCTACTCCGGCAGCCTGTTCGCCTCCGACCCCGCCGGGTCGGAAACCCTTTTCAGGCGGTTCGGGGCCAGGGTCATCCCCGCCGTGGATATCCGGAACGGGTGTGTTGCCGTCTCCGGCTGGCAAAAAACAGCCGCCCTCTCCCCGGAACGGCTTGTGGAAAGAACTGCCGCTTCCGGATTTACACTCTTTCTCGTTACCGCAGTCCATCGGGACGGAACGGGAGCGGGGCCTGACCTGGAGATGTACCGCAGGCTGAGGGGTATTTTCCCGGACATCTCCCTCATCGCCGCCGGGGGCATTTCGTCCCTGGAGGATATCCGCAGCCTGGCCCGGGAGGGAATGGCGGGCGCCGTCCTGGGCAGGGCGCTGTACACGGGAACGGTGAAGCTCGGTGACGCCCTGAAGGAGGTTTCCGAATGTTGACGAAAAGAATCATACCCTGCCTGGACGTCAAGGACGGGAGGGTGGTCAAGGGAGTGAACTTCGTGAACCTCAGGGATGCCGGGGATCCCGCAGGGATGGCCGCAGCCTACATGGAGGAAGGAGCCGACGAACTGGTTTTCCTCGACATCACCGCCTCCGCCGATCGCAGGCGGACCATGACCTCCTGGGTGTCTGCGGTGGCCGACGCCCTGTTCATCCCCTTCACCGTGGGAGGCGGTATTTCATCGGTAGAACAGGCAAGGGACATTATCGCCCTCGGGGCGGACAAAATCTCGGTGAACTCCGCCGCGGTACGAAATCCTTCCCTTCTCGGGGAATGCGCCGCCCTGCTCGGAAAGCAGGCCGTGGTCCTGGCGGTCGACGCCAGGCGGTGCGGAACGGGAAAGTGGGAGGTCTTTATCGACGGAGGAAGAACCGCAACAGGCCTGGACGCCCTGGAGTGGATCGCGGAAGGGGTCCGGAGAGGGTGCGGGGAGATCCTGCTGACCTCCATGGACAGGGACGGTGTGAAAACCGGCTACGACGACGAGCTCAACGCCCTCGTTTCAGCCATGGTCTCTGTCCCCCTCATCGCCTCCGGCGGGGCCGGATCCATGGAGCACATCCTGGACACCTTCCGGGCAGGAAGCGATGCCGCTCTGGCGGCCTCCGTCTTCCATTTCGGGGAGATTCGCATCCCCGATCTGAAACACTATCTCGCGGAACGGGGTGTTCCCGTCCGCCCGTCGAGGTGATGAACGTGCTATTTTCATTGGAGGATGTGAAATTCGGCGGCGACGGACTGGTTCCCGTCATCGTGCAGGACGTGCTTTCAGGGGAGGTGCTCATGATGGCCTGGGCGAACAGGGAAGCCCTTGAAGCCACCCTTTCCTCGGGCATGCTGACCTTCTGGAGCAGGTCCCGAAATGAACTCTGGAAGAAGGGGGAAACAAGCGGAAACACCCTGTCCCTCCAGGAACTCCGGCTGGACTGCGACGGAGATGCCCTTCTCGCCCTGGCCGAACCAGCGGGTCCGGCCTGTCACACCGGAGAGAGGTCGTGCTTCCACAGGCTTCTCACCCCCCCCTGCGAGGGACGGGGAACCTTTCCCGGGGTCCTTTGGAGATACCTGGAGAAACGGCGTCATGACGCCCCGGCCGAAAGCTACACGGCGCGGCTTCTGTCAAAGGGTCTGCGGAGGGTGGCGCAGAAGGTCGGGGAGGAAGGGGTAGAGACCGCCCTGGCCGTTGCGGCCGGAGACAGGAAGGAGACGGTATGCGAGGCTGCGGACCTTCTCTATCATCTCGAGGCGGCCCTGCTCGCTTCAGGCGTGAGCCCCAGGGACGTCTACGCCGAACTGGAACGGCGCCACACCGCACCGTCACCCCAGGGACAGACCACCGACCGTCCCTCCTGACCCAGGAGGGCAAGTTCCACCTCCCGGAAGCATGGAGATTCGATCATCATGGCGGTGCACCTGTCCTTGGATATGGTGGAAAGCCTGTGGGAATCGGAAGAACGGATGAAGACCCTGTCAGGATACCTCTCTCTCCATCCGGAAAACTCGCTGTGGGAAACGGCGGGGGAAAGCTCCAGGGCATGGCAGGGAAACTCGTCCGGCACCGGGCCGAGGACCGCCTCGTAGGAAAAGGACGGCCGGTCGAGGTGGGCAAGGATGACCAGACCTCCCCTGCTCCGGGCCTCTTCCGCCGTTTCGTCGGCGGAATAGCCCGCTCCCTGGACAAGAAGTATCTCCTGCTCTCCGATGATTCCATTGTCCTTGTTGATGATCAGCTGATCTCCGAATATTTCGGGACGGTTTGCCACGGGGGGCATTTTCTTCCAGAGCCATCTCTGAAAATCCCCGGCCTGAGACAGGCCGGGGAAAATCACGACGATATGAATGTCTTCAGCAGTCTGAACTTCCATCCCCGGGAGAACGACCGGGCTGCCTTCAGCGGCGCCGGCAACGGCATTCACGTTGTCCGAGGCGTTGTGGTCAGTCACGGCGCAGAGGGCGATGCCCGCCTTCCGGTAGGCCTCCACGATCTCCGGAGCGCCCATTTCCAGCTCCCCGCAGGGAGAAAGAACTGTATGGAGGTGAAGGTCCACCCAGAAGGGGGAAAGGATCATGACGGCCTTCCCAGGCCTGCCTCCCAGAGCCGCCCGGCGGCCTCGAAGGCAGACAGGCCAGTGCCGGCGAGGGTGATGCCTTCCGCAAGGCAGCGGTCCACAAGGTCTTTCTCAGGCTTTCTGCCCGACGCTGTGAGGATGAAGGGAACTTCCTTCAGCACCGCAACAGCCGCCACGTTCAGATGAACCTGGATGGTGATCCACATCCATCCTTCCCTGGCCTCCGCCATGATAAAGCTCAGCAGGTCTCCGGAGATGACGCCTCCTATCTCCCTGGCCGGGTCACCGGGGGAGTATACGGTGAGGCCCAGGCGGCCGGTTATTTCCGAAATTCTCATCATCTCTCCATCCTTTTGCCGGAGGGGTGAAGGGTGTGGGGCAGCTTTGAGGACAGGGTCTGGATCTCGCCGCTGAGCGATGTGATCCGTTCTCTCAGCTTGAAGATGCAGTCAGTAACTTCTCCCTGGCCGCGGACAATGTCCTCCGCCAGGGCCCGGCAGGACGGACGGCCGCAGGAACCGCAGTCGATATGGGGCAGCTCGGCGAAAATTGCGTCCATCTCCCGGAGCTTGGCCATGGCCTCTCCAAGGTCCTGGGAAAGGGGCAGCCGCTCCTTTACCTGGATGGGATTGTCCAGCCGCCAAATTCCCTTGTCGTACCACGAGCGGATTTCCTCCATCTCTTCGTGGGATGGAAGCCACTCTGTCTCGATATTTTCCAGGCGGAGCTGGGAGAGAAAACGGGACTCATAGGTTCCCGTTCCGCCGATGCATCCCAGGTCACAGGCCCGGCATTCGATGAAGTCCACTCCTCCGAGGCGCCCGAGTTCAAGCTCGTTGAGCAGGTCCATGCTATTCCGCAGGCCGGAGACGGCTATGGAAGTCAGCCCCTTGTCCGAGAAAGAGGAAATGTGTTTTGCCTCTCCCCCGCTTATGGACCAGAGCAGCCACCGCCTGCTGAGGGCCTTTGTCTTCGTGCCTGTGACCTTGACATTGTTGGCTAAAAGATCGCGGATGACCTTTTTCACGGTCACGACGTACTCAATCGAGCTCTTTTTTCTTCCCACAGGGTTGCGGACGAGGGTGGCCTTGGCGGGACAGGGAGCCACAAGGGTTACCTTTTCCTTTCCGCCTGTTGCGTTCCTCCAGATGGTGACCGCCGTCTCCAGGGGAGATTCCACCGGAAGGATCCTTCCGACGAGCTCGGGGA
>JAPXRK010000077.1:0-7059 GCA_033813575.1 Synergistales bacterium | reverse complement strand
CGAGGGGCAGGAGTTCATCGACCGTCTTTCCCGGATCCTCGTCGAACGTCTCAGGGAGGAAGGGGGCGACGCGGTCTCCCCCGCCGTCGACAAGCGGTTCGCATCCTGCACCCTGAGAAACACGGTTTTTCTTGACGGAAACAACACCCCTTTCCCTGTGGCCTTCACCAGCAACTGGTCGGAACGGCATGTGGCCTTTGTCTGCGGTCTCGGTACCTTCGGCCTCTCCAGGGGACTCATTACCTCCCGGGGGGTCGCCGGGAGGTTCGGCAGCGTGATCACCACTTTCCCATTGACTCCGGACAACGTCGTCCCGGAGGAGCTGTACGGGAACTGCACCCTGTGCGGGGAATGCGCCGCGAAGTGCCCCGCCGGCGCCATCTCCCTGGAAAAGGGCAAAGATCATGTTCTCTGCTCGGAATACCTGGATCTCATGAAAGAAAAGCACTCCCCGCGGTACGGATGCGGGAAGTGCCAGACAGGAGTGCCGTGCGAAAAAGGCATTCCCGCGAAACAATAAAAGTTATACCGCGGGCTGACTGAACGAAAAAAGGGTGCAGGGTTCAGCCCTGCACCCTTTTGCGTGTTGATCCCCTCAGAAGCGGAACATGGCACCCAGCGGCTCGCCTCCCGGCAGTGATCCGGAACTGACGCCATAGACCGTTCCTCCATGGACGAGGGTCTGGACAGCCGCAAGATTGAGAAGGTCCTCCTCTTCTCCGCTGCACGATTCCCCTGTCAGGACCCGGTTCTCTTCCGGATTGAAGCATCCGGTCATGCGGGCGCCACCGTCCACGAAAAGCACGTCCACCCTTCCATGATGGGCGCCCTCAAGGATTTTTTCCACGTTTGAAGAAACATTCTCCGAGCCGGCAAGCTCGGCGTACCTCGCGAGAACCTGATCGGCCGCTCTGGACAGGGCTTTTTCGGCAATGGGCCAGGCACGGGCGTGCAGTTCTTCGGGGCGAAGCTCGTCCGGGTTTCCGGGAATGCCCTCATCAAGCAGGAAGGGATAGGAATTCGCATCCCTGTAAAGGTGGAGCAGGTATTCCACCCCTGCCAGAACGAGAGGTGACCTGCTCCCCCGGAGGATCTCCGGGAGATCCCCGTCGATTTTCCGGAACCACCGGAGCAGCCGCCCCTTCTCTTCATCACTCGGATCGTGGCCGTGAAACATGGCCGCCCTGCCTCCTGACCTCCCTGCCGAGGTCCCCGTGTGGAACTGGAGCTGCTTTTCAAAACGGTCGAAGCGGAAGGCATCTCCCAGGCTCGGAAGAAGGGTCTCCACGTCCACTTCGTCCACGGCATGCCGGGAGCCCTCCAGCAGCCGGATCATATTCCTGCTGAGAGCAAGGACGTAGAACCTGCCTTCCCCGGAGAAATAGGGAAGCAGGGGCGTGAAGTGGAAGCGGCGGGCAAGGGTGACCGATTCCTGGAATGAAAGGGGAAGCCTGAAGTTTTTGAAATAATCTGCAGAAAGGAAAACTGCGAGGCCGTCTCCCTGGCGCTGCCAGAACAGGGGATCGTCCACGAGGCCCCTGGCCGGTTTGAGTAGTTCCTGGATCTCCGGGGGCCGAGCTCCGGAGGCGGAAAGCCGGCTCTCCGCCTCTTTGAGCAGGTTTTTAAAGCGGATAGAGTTCTGCTCCGTCTCCCTTCCGGCCCGAAATGCGGGCATGAAAAGAGATACGCAGAGCTTCCTCGAATGTGCGGAGAGTTCCCTGAGCTCCTCCCGGGTAATTTTGTCCATGAAAAAAGCCACCTCCTCAACGCATTCTACCGAACTGGGCAGAAACGGGGGCGAATTTCCCCCTTCGCGGGTTTCGGACGCCTTTTCTCCAACAAAATTGCACACCGGAACGCTGAAAAGAACCTGTTATCAGCATAGCCCCAAAGACAGGGACTAGTCAAGGGAAATCCGTTGATCCGCCTTTCCTTTCCTTCTCCAGGAGCATTTTCCTCCTCTCCGTAAATCCCCACCACGGTTTCGGATCCTCGCCCCGCAGAAAGGAAAGAACGGACAGGAAAACATCGAGGACACAGGGATCCTGTCTTTTTCCCTTGAGAACGCAGAGCCGCCTGTAGAGGTCCAGGGGATCGGAGCCCGCCAGCTGCCGAGGCTCCGTGAAGCCCAGGAGCCGGAAATCCTCGGCCGTTGCCTCTCCTACATTGGGGAGGTCGGTAAGGAAGACCAGCCGTTCCCTGTCCGCTTTCGCGGGGTTCACGTCATTCCCCTCCCCAGAAGGCGGCGAGAGTTTCGTCGTCAGGCTTTTTTCCGATATACGACCCCAGAATGAAGGCGACCAGGGCCAGGACGATGGTAGGCACTATCTGGTGGGTGCCCCAGACTTGTATTTTCCCTATCATGAGCCAGAAGAAGCCGCCGCAGCCCACGGCCATGGAGAGGAGAGCCCCGGTGGCATTCGCCCGTTTCCAGTAGAGTCCCAGCACCGTGGGCCAGAAAAAGACCGCTTCCAGGCCTCCGAAGGCGAAGAGGTTGATCCACACCAGCAGCGACGGCGGGCGGAGCGCCGCCAGGAAAACGATAACGCCGATCACCGCCGTGACGGCCAGGCTCATCCGTCCCAGTTTCTCCGGCGTGACGGGAAGATTCTTTTTTACCGCATGGTGGTGGTAGAGATCCTTCACGATGGCCGCCGAAGAGATGATGAGCATGGAGTCCACTGTGGACATGATGGCGGCGAGGGGGCCGGCGATGAAGACTCCCGCCCAGAAGGGGGACAGCAGTTTCACCGTTATGGTAGGAACGGCCAGATCCCCCACCTCGATCCCGGGCAGGACCGCCCTCCCGAGAGCTCCCACGAGGTGCATGGTGAGCATGAGGAATCCCACCACGAAGGTGCCGATGATCATACCGTTGTTCATGGACCGGGCGTCACGGAAACCCAGGCATTTCTGGGTGGTCTGGGGCAGGCCGAGCACGGCGAGGCCCACCAGTACCCAGAAGGAGAGGATGAAGGGCTTGGGTATGGCGTTTCCCGGCCCGGTCGGGGTGAGCAGCGCGGGGTCCGTTTCCCGGAGGACGGCCATGATTTTTTCCATGCCGCCCCCTGCGTTCACAACCGCCCACAGCAGGGCCACGGAGGCGCAGATCATGACGCATCCCTGGATGGTGTCGGTGACCACCACCGCCCGGAAACCTCCCACGGTGGTGTAGATCACCACCGTGATGCCGAAGATGATGAGCCCGACGATATAAGGATAGCCCGTCACAGTCTGGAAGAGTCTTGCCCCGCCGATGAACTGGGCCAGCATGGAGGCCATGAAGAACACCAGGACGGCTAGCGATGCGATCACGACGACCAGTTCGTTTTTATATCTGGCTCTCAGGTATTCCGTGATGGTCACCGCGCCCACCTTCCGGGAGACGATGGCGAATTTTTTGCCGAGGACGCCCAGGGTGAGGAATGCCGTGGGGACCTGTATCATGGCGAGAAGGATCCAGCCCAGGCCGAGCTTGTAGGCCACTCCGGGCCCGCCGATGAAACTGCTGGCGCTGGTGTAGGTGGTGATGACCGCCATGGCCAGGACAAAACCCCCCATGGACCGCCCGCCGAGGAAATACTCCTCGAGAAAGCCCTTGGTATCGGAGGGTTTCGCCGCGGCGCGCTTCCCCCACACTGCGACGGCAAAAACGAGGACGAGGTAAATCACCAGCGGAACAATCATGTTCACATTGCTCATCGCTGCCGCCCTCCCTTCTCCGGGTCTTCCCCTTCGATGGAATCCTCCGAGAAGAAAAGTTTCACAACAACCCAGACTACCAGTGATATGCCGATATACCCGACAATGCAGCTGTAGAAGAACCACGAGGGCAGCCCGAAAACGTAGGAATACCCGGCGGGATCTCCGGAACCAAGTCCGTAGGCCGTGAAATACCACCAGGCAAAGAACAGGACGTACATACCGAGGGACATGACGGCCTCCCGGTTCGCCTGGCGGTACCGGCTGTCTTCTTTGAACTTCACTTCATCCACCTCCGCTTTCCTTGTCTGTGCCGCACTTCTTTTTTCTGCTTTATTATATTACAGTAAAATCCCCTCTCTTTGAAACTCCCGAAAAAGGGAATTCCGAGCGAATTCCAGCCCATTTTTTGAAAAAACCTCTTTTATCTCTCTTTTGCTTTAGTATTGACATTTCAGGCCCCCTCCTCCAGAATGGTCGAATCTTACCAAGCCCCGAGGAAAGGAGGGAACCAGCCATGACAGGATCAGTTCAGTGCCTTTTCACCGTATCCTCTTCCCTGTGCCTCCTCCTCGGTTGCCGGTTCCCCCCAGGAACGCCGGCAGCCTGGTAAGCTGCGGATCGGCATTCCCGGGCCGGAACCTCTCTCAAGGAGGTTCCGGCCCTTTTTTTATCCCCGGAAATCGGGGACAGGATGAAAGGAGAGACGGACATGACGGAGAACCACAGGGTGCGGATATTCGACACCACCCTAAGGGACGGGGAACAGGCCGCAGGGATCAACCTGAACAGGGAAGAGAAGCTTCGGATAGCCCTCCAGCTCGCGAAGATGAACGTGGACGTCATCGAAGCCGGCTTTCCGGCAGCCTCCCCGGGAGACTTCGAGGCGGTGAAGCTCATCGCCGGCACGGTGAAAGGCCCGGTCATCGCCGGCCTCGCCCGGACCAGAAAGGAGGACATCCACGCTGCGGCCGAGGCGGTCCGGGACGCCGAAAGGGGCAGAATCCACACCTTTATCGCCACGAGCCCCATCCACATGGAGTTCAAGCTGAAAATGACACCCGAACAGGTTCTCGGCGAGGTCGGTCAGGCGGTGACCTGCGCCCGCTCCCTCGTGGAGGACGTGGAGTTTTCCGCCGAGGACGCGAGCCGCTCCGACGTTTCATTCCTCGCCGATGTCTTCCGCACTGCCGCCGACTGCGGCGCCTCCACGCTCAATATCCCCGACACGGTGGGGTACGCCGTTCCCGAGGAATTCGGCGCCTTCGTCCGGTCCGTCATCGAGGCGACGGACCGCCCGGGGGTGACTTGGTCCGTGCACTGCCACAACGACCTCGGCATGGCCGTGGCGAACTCCCTGGCGGCCGTCCGGGCAGGAGCCCGGCAGGTAGAGTGCACAGTGAACGGCCTGGGGGAACGGGCCGGAAACGCGTCCCTCGAAGAGGTAGTCATGGGTCTTCGGACCAGGAGGGACAGCTACGGGTGCGAAACATCCCTGGACGCGACAAAGCTCTGGGGCGTCAGTTCCCTTGTGTCCAGAACGACGGGATTTCCCGTCCCCCCCAACAAGGCCGTCGTGGGTTCGAACGCCTTCGCCCACGAGGCAGGCATCCACCAGCACGGCATGCTCTGCAACAGGGCGACCTACGAGATCATGAACCCGGAGGACGTGGGCGCTCCCGGCAGCAGGCTGGTCCTGGGCAAGCATTCCGGAAAGCACGCCTTCCGGCAGCGAGTGGAGGAGATGGGATTCTCCCTCTCCGAGGAAAAGCTCACCGAGGCCATGGCCATCTTCAAGAGCCTGTGCGACAGGAAGGAGATCGTCACCTCCGAGGACCTCGAGGCCATGATCAACAGCGAGATCCTCACGGCCGCCGAAAGCCGCAGGATCGTCCTGAAAACCTTCCTCGTCCAGGTGGGAAGAGGGCACGGAACCGCCACGGTCACCCTGGAGGATGACGGCCGGGAGGCCACCGACGCGGCCACGGGCAACGGCCCGGTGGACGCCGCCTACAGGGCCGTCCGCCGCATCGTCGGCATCGAGCCGGAGCTGGAGAGCTACTCCATCCGCTCGGTCACCGAATCATCGGACGCCATCGGCGAAGCTCGGGTCACCCTGCTCTTCGAGGGGATCCGGGTCTCCGGCCGGGGAGCCAGCACCGACGTCATCGAAGCGAGCATCAGGGCATATATCGACGGAATCAACCGCCTCTTCCAGAAGGCGGTCTCGAAAGGAGTGCGTTTGTATGGGAAGAACGTTGGTTAGCGCAATCATAGCGGCCCATTCGTCACAAAAGGCCGCGGAGGGTGAAATCTGCCAGGTGAAGGTGGATTTCGCCTTCGCGAACGACATCACCGGGGCGCCTGCGGCGGCATCATTCCGTGAAATGGGGGCGGACAGGGTGTTCGACCCCGAGCGGTGCGCCCTCCTCCCCGATCACTTCACACCCAACAAGGACATCGCCTCGGCGGAACAGACCAAGAACGGCAGGGAGTTCGCCAGGGAACAGGGTATGCTCTACTGGGAAGTGGGACGGGTAGGCATCGAGCACGCCTTCCTTCCCGAGAAGGGCTACATCCTCCCGGGAGACATCGTCCTCGGGGCGGACAGCCATACATGCACCGGCGGCGCCCTGGGCGCTCTCTCCACCGGTGTGGGAAGCACGGACCTCGCGGCCGTCTGGGCCCTTGGAGAAACCTGGCTCAAGGTGCCTCCCACCATCAGGGTCGATTTCCGGGGAAAGCGCCCCGGGTGGGTGACCGGCAAGGACATGATCCTTTCCCTCATCGGGCGCATCAGCGTCCAGGGGGCCAGATACATGGCCCTCGAGTTCGGCGGCGAGGGAATAGAAGACCTGCCCATGGACGACAGGTTCACCATCGCCAACATGGCCGTGGAAGCCGGCGCCAAGACGGGTGTCTTCGTCCCCGACGAAAAAACCCTCGAGTACGCCCGGTCCAGGGCGGCCCGGGAGTTCACCCCCCGCTACCCCGACAGTGACGCGGCCTATGCCCGCCGGGAAACCTTCGACCTCGACAGGATGGGCCCCGTGGCGGCCATGCCCTCCTCTCCCGACAACGTGAAGCCCGTCCGGGAATGCGGGTCGCCCGAGATCGACCAGGTGTTCATCGGCGCCTGCACCAACGGCCGCCTTCGGGACATTGAAACCGCGGCAAAGCTGATGGAGGGGAAAAAAGTGGCCCCCAACGTGCGCTGCATCGTCATCCCCGCCTCCTACGAAGTCTACAACGCCGCCATGGACAAGGGGTATCTCCGGACCTTCACCGAGGCCGGAGCCGTGGTCTGCACGCCTACCTGCGGTCCCTGCCTCGGAGGACACATGGGCATTCTCGCCG
>JAPXRK010000076.1:0-7199 GCA_033813575.1 Synergistales bacterium | reverse complement strand
GCCGTCGGTCTCGTTCATGATGAGGCTCTTTCCGTTGGCCATGAGGGGGAACCGGCCGATCTTCACCCGGAATCCCCTCTCCAGGGCATCCTTCTCGGAAAGGCCGACGGAAGCGATTTCCGGAGCGGTGTAGACAGCGCTGGGAACGGTCTTGTAATCCATTTCGACCGTGTGCCCCATAATGTTCTCCGCCGCCACCTCGCCCTCCCGGGAAGCCACGTGGGCCAGCATGATGGGCGAGGCGCAGTCACCGATGGCGTACACGCCCTTCACAGCCGTCTCCATCCTTTTGTCCGTCTTTATCTTCCCCCGCTCCACGACGACACCGGCCGCCTCCAGGCCGAGCCCCTTCGTCACGGGCCGCCGGCCGACGGAGACGAGCACCTTCTCCGCCTCGAGGACTGTCTTGCCTTCGGGGGTCTCCACGGAGACCGCCAGCTTCTTTCCCTTCTTCTCCACGGCGGTAACCTTCGAGGAAGTGTGGAAAACGACGCCCTTCCTCAGAAGGACCCCTTTCAGGATCGACACGATCTCGCCGTCGATCATGGGAAGAATCTCGGGGAGCATCTCCACCACGGTGACCTTGATGCCGAAGGTGGAAAAGATGGAGGCGAACTCCATGCCGATGACGCCGCCGCCCACGAGGACCACCGACTCCGGCAGCCCGTCGAGGGAAAGGGCCTCGTTGCTGGTAATGACTCCATCGAGATCAAATCCGGGGATGGGGGGTACCGCAGGTTCGGACCCCGTGGCGACGATGACGGCGTCCACCCGGACCGTCGTCCTGCCGCCGTCGTTGAGGGCCACCGCGATGTCCTTCGGAGAAACGAAGGATGCCGTTCCGCCGAGCACGGTGATTCCGTTGCTCGCCAGGAGGGTTCCCACGCCGCCCACAAGGGTGTCCACCACGGCCTTCTTCCGTGCCATGAGGCCGGTCCAGTCCACAGAGACGTTCTCAGCCCGGAGCCCGATGAGGGCCCCTTCCTTCGCCGCGGTATAAACTTCCGCCGTGTGGAGGAGCACCTTGGTGGGGATGCACCCCACGTTGAGACAGACGCCGCCGAGGGGGCCCTTCTCGATGAGGGTGACCTCCGCCCCGAGCTGGGCCGCCCGGATGGCCGCCACGTATCCTCCCGGGCCGCCGCCGATGACCGCCACCTTTTTGTGTTCTCCGTTTCCTGTCCGGCCCGGATTGGTTCCGGTCTCAACAGTCATTGCACCCAACCTCCTCTTTTTGTCAAGAAAAAAACCCGGCGGGACCTGAATTCCTCCCGCCGGGCAATCCGCATTTCGTCCTCCCGGCCTACAGAAGAAGAAGCCAGGGATTTTCCGCCAGTTCCCTGACCCTGGCGAGGAACCGGGCCGCTTCGGCCCCGTCGAGGATCCTGTGGTCCGCCACCAGGGAGAGTACGGACATGGGCCGGATGACCACGGTTCCGTCCACCGCCACGGGTTTCTCGGTGATGGCGTTGACGCCGAGGATGCAGGCCTCCGGCGGGTTCACGATGGGAGTGAAGCTCCTGGTACCGAACATGCCGAGGTTCGTGATGGTGAAGGTCCCGCCCTGCATGTCCTCCAGGGCCAGTTTTCCGGACCGTGCCTGATCCACGAGCCGTTCGGTCTCCTCCGCTATTTCGAGCAGGCTCTTCTCCTGGACGGCCTTCACGTTGGGAACGAGGAGTCCCCCGTCCACCGCCACGGCGAGGCCGATGTTCACGTTTCCGTGGAGGAGAATGGCGTCGCCGTCAAAGGACGAGTTCGCCAGGGGCACATCCTTCACGGCCGCCGCACAGATCTTCATGAGGATGTGGTTGTAGGAGATTTTGACGCCCCGCTTCGCTCCTTCGGCCTTCACCTTCGACCGGAACTCGCCGAGAGCGGTGAAGTCCACGTCCATGTCGTAGGCAACGGAGGGGATGGTGGCCCTGCTCAGGCTCATGCGCTCGGCGATGACCTTCCGCATGGGGCTCAGGGGCAGACGGACGTCCCGGGCAGCAGCGGGAGATGCGGCCTTCAGCACGTCGACCTTCATGACCCGCCCGTCCGCCGCAATGGAGGAAACGTCCACTCCAAGATCCGCGGCGGCTTTCGCGGCCGTGGGGCTCGCCTTCACCTTCCTGGATTCGGGAGCGGCGGCAAAGGCTTCCACGTCCTTCCGGACGATCCTGCCCTCCGGCCCGGAGCCGGTTACGGCCGAAAGGTCAATGCCCTCTTCCCTGGCGGTCTTCCTCGCCAGGGGTGTGGCCCTCAGTCCTGCGGGCAGGACGGTGCCGCGGGAGGAAGGCTTTTCCGCGGAAGCGGCTGCAGGGGCCTGCGCCGGGACAGTCCCTGCCGCTTCCGTCGCCGCAGACCCTGGGACGGTCTCCCCTGCCTGTCCGAGGTACGCAAGAAGCTCGCCCACGGGAACGTCCTTTCCTTCGGGGACAAGGATCTTCAGCAGCGTCCCCTCTACAGGAGACTCCACATCGAAGGTCAGCTTGTCCGTGGCGACGACCATGAGGATTTCCCCTTTCGCCACGGCGTCCCCTTCCTTTTTGTTCCACCGGGAGATCACCCCCGTGTTCATTGTCAGCCCGAGCTTGGGCATGGTGAGCGGTGTTGCCATTTTGTTGGACCCTCCTTCTGGAGAACGGCGCTAAAGCGCGCGGATCGGAACGCTGTGTATGAACATACGGCCTACATCATCCCCATGAGCCTGGGAAGGAAGAGCGATATCCCGGGGAACGCGGTGATGATGACGAGTGCGATTACTGTTGCAATGAGCATGGGGATCGTTGGCTTGGCGATCTGTTCCATGGTCAGGCCGCTGATCCGGGCGCCCACGAAGAGGTTGACCGCCACGGGCGGCGTCACCTGCCCGATGGCCATGTTGACGGTCATCATGACGCCGAACCAGATGGGATCCCATCCGAAGGTCACAATGATAGGAGCGAGAATCGGCAGGAAGACATAGGCGATGGAGATGGCGTCAAGGAGCATGCCAGCAAAGAGAAGAATGATGTTGATCATCAGCAGGATGACCACGGGGTTCTCGGAAATTCCCAGGAGCAGGGCAGCCACCTTGTCGATGAGCCCGACCGTCGCCCCGAGCCACGAATAGAGGCCGGCGCAGGTGACCACGATCATGACCACGGAGGTGCCCGCCACGGTCTCGGCGAGGATTTCGTAGAGCACCCGGAAGGTGAGCGTCCGGTAGATGAACACTCCGACGAAGAGACCGTAGAAGACCGCCACCGCCGCCGCTTCCGTGGGGGTGAAGATGCCGCCGTAGATGCCGCCGAGGATGATCACGGGGGTGAAGAGTCCCCAGAAGGCGTCCCGGAGAGGCTTCAATACGACGGATGCGCTTCCCCTGGGTTCGCCCCGGTATCCCCGCTTTTTGCTGACGAGATACACCGCAACGCAGAGACAGGAGGCGACCACTATCCCGGGGAACACTCCTGCGGCGAAAAGGGTTCCCACCGACTGCTGCATGATGTCGCCGTAGACGATGAAGGAGATGCTCGGGGGGATGATGATGGCAAGTCCCGAGGCCACGGAGACCGTAGCGGCCGCGAAGGCTTTGTCGTACCCCGCCTCCGCCATGCCGGGGATAAGGATGAGACCGAGGGCCGCCACCGTCGCGGGGCCGGAACCGCTCACGGCGCCCCAGAACGCGGCCACTATGACTGTTGCCACGGCAAGGCCTCCGGTCATGTCACCCACGAGCTGCTTGATGAGGTTGATGATCCGTTCGGCGATGCCGACTTTTTCCATGATGACCCCGGCGAGGATGAAGAAGGGGATCGCCAGGAGGGGGAATTTCGCGATGCCGGCGAAAAAACTGTAGGACAGCATCTGGTAGCCCAGGCCCCAGTGCCAGACCACGAAAATCGTTCCCATGCCGAGGGCTACCGCAATGGGAACCCTGAGCAGGAGCGGCAATATGAAAAGGACGATCGTCCAGAATGCGGGTTCGCGAAGCAAAGACTCCATCTCTCGTCCCTCCTAGTATTCGTTCCTGCGGATGGTGGCAAGTGCCGCCTGGACGATGCGCACAATAATAAGGACGGAAAAGACCGGCAGGGCGATGGTATAGACGTAGACCGGAATTTCCAGGGATTCGGTGGTGACTCCAAGGTCGATTTCATCCACGACCTCGAGATACCCGAGGTAGGCGAGGAGGCCGAAGAAGACCAGGGAGAGGGCGGTGCCGACGAGGAAGCACAGCTTCTTTCCCTTTCGGGGAAGAAGGTCGTAAATGAAGGTCATGCTGAGGTTCGTTCCCTTCTTGAAGGCGATGGCCGTGCCCAGCATGACGAGCCAGACGAAGAGGTTGATGGTGACTTCTTCTGTGAAGGCCAGTGCCTGGAAGATAAAGTATCTTGTGATGACGTTGGCGAAGGTGATCACCGCCATCACCATGAGGATCAGCGATCCGAGAATTTCTTCAAAATGATCGCAAATTTTCTTGGCCATTTCGGACAATCCCTTCTGGAAAAAGACAAGGAGAATTCCCCATTTCTCCTGGAAGGAGAAGAGAAAGCCCCCCGCGGAGACTTCCTGGGGGGAGGGGATCCCCCTCCCCCCAGGAAGTCGCTGGCTGTTTCCGCTATTTCTTCACCGCGGCGGCCATGTCGGCCTCGGCGGCCTTGACGAGCTCCTCGCCGACCTTGGATCTCCACGCTTCGAGCACGGGAGCGGTCTTGTCGGCGAAAGCCTTGGTCTCTTCCGGGGTCAGGATGGCCACATCCATGCCCACGCTCTTCAGGGTGCCGTACCAGTCGGTGATCTCGGGGACCTTGCCGATGCCCTCGAGGTACTTCTGGGCGGTGCCGTCATCGAGACCGATGCGGGCAAGGGCGATCTGGTACTTTCCGGCTTCGACGGCAGCTTCCTGGATCATCTTCTGGTCCTCGGCGGAGAAGGAGCCCCAGACGCCGGGGTTCACCACGAACAGGGTGGGGTCGACCACGTAGTGCCAGTCGGTCATGAACTTGTGGAAATCGTGCATCTTCACGGGGAAGAATGTGCTGATGGGGTTCTCCTGGCCGTCAACGACGCCCTGCTGGATCGCGGCCATGGTGTCGCTCCAGTTCATGTTCACGGGGTTGGCGCCGAGAGCCCTGAAGGTGTCGAGGAACAGGGGGCTGCCGACCACGCGGATCTTCATGCCGGCGAGGTCGTCAGGGGTCCTGATGGCCTTCCTGGAGTTGGTGAGCTCCCGGAATCCGTTCTCGCCGAAGCCAAGGAACTTCACGCCCTTGTCCTCGATGGCCTTGATGACCATTTCCCCGGCTTTTCCAGCCTTGATGGCGTCAAGGGCGGCATACCGGTCGGGCTGGTTGGCGATGAAGAAGGGAAGGGCGAAGAGGTTCAGCTCGACAAGCTGGGGCGAGTAGTTGATGGAGGACTGGACGGCGAAGTCGATGGTGCCGTTCCTGACGAGAAGGAAGGCGTTGGTCTGTTTTCCGGTGGTGAGCTGGGAACCGGGATAGACCTTGATGTTGATCTTGCCGCCGCTTCTTTCCTTCACGAGATCGGTGAAGTACTGGGCGCCCATTCCCCATGCGGTGGTCAGGCTCGGCACGATGTCGAGCTTGTACTCGTCCTTGTAGGCGGCAAACGCCGGCACGGACACGGAACACAGGACTGCAACAGCGATAAGCAATGCAACGATCTTTTTCATTCCCTCAACCTCCTGAGTATGTAGTATGAAACCCGTTTGTTACTTACAGCGCATTGTGGTGCTTGTTCGCCCTACGGGACCGATCACCTCCCGCCGCAACAGGATGACCCCCGCCCGGCCCGTTCAGGGACCGGTGGGACGGACCTTGAACAGCACGAATCCTGTTTCTTCGTCGAAGGAGCGGACGAACTCCGCTCCGGAAAAGCCGTTGATCACAACTTCCGCGGTGGCGAGCACCCGGTTCTCTCCCCTGTCGGCCAGATGCCCCGCCACAGGCTTCATGTCGCTGCCTGCAAGGACCCCGTGAAGGTGGACGGAGAGATCTCCCCTGTCGTCCAGGCCGATGATGCCGGCCACTGTAATCAGCTCGATGGAACCCTCCATGCGAAGCGGTTCCAGGTAAACAGCCCGCCCGGGGTTTTCCGGGTCGGGGGTCACGCAGACCACGTCCGCCGACCGGAGGCTGCCTATCATGGTGGCGATGTGCCCCGACCGGATGCCGTGCCGGATGCAGATTTCCCTGATGGCGGCGAAGATGTCCTCTCCCGGGGCGATCCTCCCAAGAACCGTCACCGAGACCTTTCCCGGGGCCGAGGAGACTCTCTCCGCGGACACGTTCGTTTCTCCTCCCTTACATCATTCCCCGGACCGCCGCGGCGATCTTGTCGGGGGTGATGCGGTAGGCCTGCTCCAGCGGCCGGGCGAAGGGCACCGGTGTGAAGGGAGCCCCGACCCGAATGATGGGGGCGTCAAGGCAGTCGATGGCCTCTTCGGCGACGATGGCCGAAATTTCGGCCCCTACGCCGCCCTGCTTCACCGCTTCGTGGGCGATGGCGAGCCGGGACGTCTTGGCCACGGAATTGAGGATCGTCTCCCTGTCGATGGGGGAGATGGTCCTCAGGTCGATGAGTTCCACGCTGATCCCCTCTTTTTCAAGCATGTCGGCCGCCTTGACGGCGAGGTTCATGGTCATGGAGTAGGACACGAGCGTGACGTCTTTACCCTCCCGGACCACCTTCGCCTTGCCGATGGGAGTGAGATACTCCTCCTCGGGAACTTCACCCTTCATGGAGAAGAGAGCCTTGTGCTCGAAGTATATGACAGGGTTATCTTCCCGGATGGCTGCCTTGAGGAGTCCCTTGGCGTCCGCCGGATTTGAGGGGATGACCACCTTCAGGCCCGGGATATGGCAGAAAAAAGCCTCCAGAGACTGGGAATGCTGGGCGGCCGCCTGGTTCACAAGGCCGTCTGGAGCGCGGAGCACCATGGAGACAGGTTTCTGGCCGCCGAACATGTAGTAGATCTTGGCCATCTGGTTGTAGATTTCATCGAAGCACACCCCCGCAAAATCGGCGAAGTGCATGTCCGCCACCGGACGCATTCCCGCGAGAGCGGCGCCGACGCAGGCTCCGACAATGGCTGTTTCGCTGATGGGAGTATCCATGACCCTTTGGGTTCCAAACTGGGCGGGAAGCCCCTTGAACTGGCCGAAAATTCCGCCCTGGCGGGCGATATCCTCCCCCATGACGAA
>JAPXRK010000075.1:0-7218 GCA_033813575.1 Synergistales bacterium | reverse complement strand
AAAATGGCCAAAGCGTACGATCCCAAACCCATCGAGGACAAATGGTATGCCTCGTGGATGGAAAAAGGGCTTTTCAAGGCCCGTCCCGGCAACGACAAATCAGAGGCTTTTTCCATCGTCATTCCCCCTCCCAACGTGACCGGCTCCCTTCACATGGGGCACGCCTTCAACCACACTTTCCAGGATATTCTCTGCAGGTACAAGAGAATGAGAGGATACAACGTCCTCTGGCTTCCCGGCACGGACCACGCGGGGATCGCCACCCAGAACGTGGTGGAGCGGAGGATTGCGGGGGAGGGGAAATCCCGTCATGACCTCGGACGGGACGAATTCGTCCGGAGGGTCTGGGAGTGGAAGGAAGAGTTCGGCAGCCGCATCATCAACCAGATGAAGAAGCTCGGCAACTCCTGCGACTGGGACCGGGAGCGGTTTACCCTTGACGAGGGGCTCTCCCGGGCTGTCAGGACGGTCTTTGTCCGCCTGTACGAAAAGGGGCTCATCTATAAAGGAAAATATATCATCAACTGGTGCTCCCGGTGTCATACCGCCCTTTCCGACATCGAGGTGGAGCACGAGGAGCACGGGGGAAAATTCTACCATGTCCGGTATCCCTTCGTCGACGGCGACGGCTGGCTGATCGTCGCCACCACCCGTCCGGAAACCATCTGGGGGGACGTGGCCATAGCCGTTCACCCGAGGTCGGAAAAGGCGGCCCTCGCGGGAAGAAAAGTCCGGGTGCCCCTCGGCGGCCGGGAGATCCGCGTGATAGAAGACATAATGGTGGATCCGGAGTTCGGCACCGGCTGCGTCAAGATAACGCCTGCCCACGACCCCAACGACTTCCTCGTCGGTCAGCGGCACAACCTCGATCAGGTGCAGGTGATCGACGAAAACGGCTTCATGAATGAACTGGCGCCCGGGTACGAAGGGCTTTCAATAGAAGAGGCGAGAAAGAAGGCCGAAGAAGACCTCCGGAACTCGGGCCTTCTGGAAAAGACGGAAGAGATGGTCCATTCCGTGGGGCACTGCTACAGGTGCCGCACCGTGGTGGAGCCCTATCTCTCCGAGCAGTGGTTCGTGAAGGCCAAGCCCCTGGCCGAGGCCGGCGTCAGGGCCGTGGAGGAAGGCAGGATACACTGGGCCCCCCAGCAGTGGGAAAAGGTATATTACCAGTGGATGGAGAATATCCGGGACTGGTGCATTTCCCGGCAGCTCTGGTGGGGCCACCGCATTCCCGCGTGGACCTGCGAAGACTGCGGCCATATCACGGTGTCGGAGAACGACCCGGCTGCCTGTGAAAAGTGCGGTTCAACGAAGATAGTACAGGACGAGGACGTCCTCGATACCTGGTTCAGCAGCGCCCTCTGGCCGTTCTCGACCCTCGGGTGGCCTGACGAGTCGGAAGACCTCGGATACTATTACCCCACGTCCCTCATGGTCACGGGTTTCGACATCATCTTCTTCTGGGTCGCCCGGATGATCATGATGGGCCTCGAGTTCATGGACGAAGTGCCTTTCAGGGACGTGTACATCCACGCCCTCATCCGCGACGAGAAAGGCCAGAAGATGAGCAAGTCGAGCGGCAACGTTATCGATCCCCTCGACATGATCGACAAATATGGCGCCGATGCCCTCCGGATGACCCTGGCGGCCCTCACGGTCCAGGGGCGGGACATTCTTCTGAGCACCGGCAAGATAGAAACCTACCGGCTGTTCATGAACAAAATCTGGAACGCGTCCCGGTTCGCCCTCATGAACCTCGAGGACGGTGTGCAACTGTCGGAAGTGACGGCCGATTCCCCCCTGGCCCTCCACGATCAGTGGATTCTCGCCAGGACGAAGACCGTCTGTGGCGAAGTTTCACGGCTGCTTGACAGTTTCGGGACGGGTGAAGCGGCGCGCCTCCTCTACGATTTTGTCTGGGGGGACCTGTGCGACTGGTATCTCGAGCTTTCCAAGCCGGCCCTCAAGGGCGACGAAGGTGACGCCAGACAACAGGTTACCCGCACCGTGATCTCCGGGGTTTTCCGGGATGTCCTTCTGCTTCTTCACCCCTTCATCCCCTTTGTGACGGAAGAGCTCTGGGAAACCTTCGGCTTCGGCGGGGGCTTCATCGAGCAGAATGCCTGGCCCCGGTGGGAAGACAGGCCTGATTATCCGGGAGCTGCTGAGAAGATGGGTTTTTTCCAGGACACGGTCCGCATCCTGAGAAACCTCAGGGCGGAATCCAGGATCGCGCCCCAGGCATTTGCTAACCAGGCCTTTGTGCAGACAGAAGAGAATTCCCTCCTTGCTGAAGTGCTCAGGGAGAACGGAACGCTCATGGAAACTCTCACGAAAATACGGAAGATCACCCTTCTTTCACCGAAGGACGAAAAGCCGGCCGGTTCTCTCTCATCCCAGATGGAGAGCGGGGAGGTCAGTCTCGTGGTGGGGGATATCCTGGACATCGCCGCGGAAATTGAACGACTGGCCCAGGAGATGGACGGAATCCGGAAAAACATCGAGGCCGGAAGGAGAAAACTGGCCAACGAAGATTTCGTCAGCAGGGCGCCGGTGGAAGTTGTGGAAAAGGAAAAGGACAGGCTCGCGGAAAATGAAGCCCGCCTCTCCAGGATTGAGGAAAACATCTCAAGCCTGAGACGTTCCTGATACCGCCATGAACGGGAAGCCCCGGTCCTTCGACGAACTGGAGAACGTTTTTGCCTCCCTCGCCAGTGCGGGAATCCGCCCGGGGCTTGAACGGATTTCCCGCCTGATGGAGAAGCTCGGATATCCCGAGAAGGATTTCCCGGCAGTCCATATCGTGGGGACCAACGGCAAAGGCTCGACGGCAGCCTTCTCCGACTCCATCCTCAGGGAAGCGGGGTACAGGACCGCTCTCTATACCAGCCCGCACCTCGAATCTCCCGATGAACGGCTTCTCATAGACGGAATCCCTCTTTCCCTCGGGGAATGGACCGAAGCGGCGGAGGTCGTTCAAAAGGCGCTGGAGGAGGATGCTATACTGCGGTCCGATCCTCCCACCTTTTTTGAGCTCATCACGGCTGCGGCCTTTCTCCTCTGCTCACGGAACAGTGTGGAGATTGCCGTAGTCGAAGCGGGACTGGGCGGAAGGCTCGACGCGACGAACCTCATGGGTAACGTCGTTTTAACGTTCGTGACTTCCATTTCCATGGACCACATGGAATTTCTCGGCGACACGCTTGAAAAGATCGCGGGGGAAAAGTTCGCTGTCATGCGGGAAGGAGTTCCCGCTTTTTTCTCGGGCAGCCCCGCCGGTCTTGTCCCTCTTTTCCGGGAAAGGGCCCGTGCTGCAGGCGCCCTTCCCCATGTTCTTCCCGAAGAAGTCCGGACGGAGGATGTTTCCGTTTCGGTGAAGGGCACGGCCTTTTCCCTCCTCTGCGGAGGCGGGCGCTATCCGATACGGACGCCGCTGCACGGTTCGTACCAGGTCGAAAACTGCTCCCTGGCCGCAGCGGGAATGCTGGTCCTCTCGGAACGGTTCCCCCTCATCACGGGAGAGGCCGTTCTTCGGGGGACGGGGAATGCCCGCTGGCCCGGAAGGTTTGAAATACTCAGGGCAGACCCCCCGCTGGTCCTTGACGGAGGGCACAACCCAGGCGGGATCATGAGGCTTGTCGAGAGCCTCCGGGCAATATACGGCGGGAAAAAGCCGACAGTCGTTTTTGCCTGCATGAAGGACAAGGATTTTTCCGCAGGCCTCTCCCTGCTTCTGAAGGGAGCCGGAGGGCTTATCTGCACGTCCGTTCCGGGCAATCCGAGATCGGCCGATCCTTTCATGCTGGCTGAAGCCGCGAAGAGCGCCGGATGGAAAGAGGACGCCGTCGAGATCTTTCCGGACCCCCTGGATGCCCTGAAAGCTTCAGAGCGAAAGGGAATGGGCACGGTCTGCTGCGGCAGCCTTTATTTCATCGGCTGTATTCGCCCCCTGATCCTTTCACGGAGAGAGGAGCTGCTTTTTTGAAAGGGAACGGCCCGGCCTACGAAATAGAAGGTTCTGAGGTAAACGATTCCATCGTTTTTCTTCCGCCCGGCGGGGATAAACGCTTTTCCATACGACTGTTCCTGAAGGGAGCTGCCATGGACCGGTCTTCGGGCGTCCCCGGCCGTTCCAGGGAGCTTCTGCTTGACGCCTTTCCCCGGAGGGGCCCCCTTGTGGCCCCTCAGCAGGTCCACGGGACAGATTTCATTGCAGCTTCCGCCGGGTCAGCTCTTCCGGACCGGCCCAACGCTGACGGAGTCCTTATCGACAGGAGCGGTATCGAGGCCTCTCTCCGGTTTGCCGACTGTTTTCCCGTGATCATCGGTTCTTCCGCTCCCTCTCCCTGGGTCATCCTTCTCCATTCCGGTTTTAAAGGCACCGTGCTGGATATTGCGGGCAAGGCCGCCCGGTCCCTTCTGGGGAAGAAAGGAGCCGATCCTTCAAAGACCTGGGCCTGGATCGGTCCGGGAATCGGGAAGGATCATTATTTTCGGAAAAGGGATGAATCCTGGACACAAAGAGGTATGGAATCCTTCTCTCCTGAAAACGTATCCCGGGAAGGAGATGACGTGTATTTCGACCTTGGGGGAGAAATCCGCAGACAGCTCAGAAACTCCGGGATAACGGATGAGATGATCTGTTCCATCCCCCTGTGCACGTTCAGGAATAATGATGTATGCTATTCATACAGAAAAGGGGACAGGGATAACAGGCTTTTTCTTCTTGCCTGGATGGAATGATTTCCTCCTGCCACTTTTGATGCTCTTCCCGTGAGAATACTGGTACGGGGAAAGTGTTTTTCAAGCCTCAAAAGGAGTTGATCCGTTCATGGACCTGAAAAGGCTGGGTGTTATCGGGGTCGGGCATCTCGGACAGCACCATGCTAGGGTATACACAGAACTCCTCGGGACGCAGCTTGTCGGTGTAGTCGATCAGAATGAAAGCAGGGCAGCCGCCATAGGAGACAATCTCGGTGTTCCCTGGTTTACCGATATGGACGAGTTTATCGCCCGGGCCAGGCCTGACGCCGTCAGCGTTGTGGTTCCCACGAGTCTTCATTTTGAAATTGCGAAAAAAGCACTGAGCAACGGGATTCATGTTCTCATAGAAAAACCCGTGACGACTACGGTAAGCGAAGCTGAAAACCTGCTTCGGATGGCTGCGGATTCGGATCTTGTCCTTCAGGTGGGCCATATCGAAAGGTTCAACAGTGCCGTCCAGTACATCTCGAAGATAGTTCACGAACCCCTCTTCCTCCAGTCCAGGAGACTCGGCCCCTTCTCTTCCCGCATCAGCGACGTGGGAGTCGTCCTGGACCTGATGATCCACGACATCGACATCATTCTCTCCCTGGTCCGGTCGGAAATCACGGCCATTTCCGCCACCGGGAAGTGCATACGGTCAGATCACGAGGACATCGCTTCCGCCCAGATCTCCTTTGAAAACGGTTCCATGGCGCACATCCTTGTCAGCCGGGTTTCTGAGAGACGCCTGAGGCAGCTTGAGATCATGGAACCTGAGCGCTATGTGACCATTGACTATGAAACCCAGGACGTCTCAATCAACAGGTGCGTCCGGCAGAACAACAACAGCCTCGTGGAAGTCATTGAACATCCCGTCTTCCCGAAAAGCGAACCTCTGAAACTGGAACTGCAGCATTTCGTGACCTGTGTCAGGGAAGGAAAGCAGCCCCTCGTCGGGATCACCGACGGGAAACGGGCACTGGAGGTTGCCGTATCGGTTCTCAAGCAGATTCACCTGAACGATGGAAGCTCCGCAGAGAGAGAAGAGGCCTGGGGATCATGATTCCCTTTGCTCCGTTCCGGTGACCGAAAAATCCTGAAAAAATGGTATAGTAGATGCCCTGGGTGGGGAATCCAGGGTATCTTTTTTGGGACAGCCTATTTTTTTCTTTTTTCTCTCCGGTCATGCGCTGAAAAAAAGTTTTTTTAAGTGGCGTTCCGTTTTTTTATGGGGTATCCTAATTTCCATTACCGGAAGCTGAAAGTAGAGTGAAGAATGCCTATAGTCAATGTTCAAGCGCTCATTGCCCTCGCCATGTTCCTTGCTTCCCTTTTCATTGCCCGTATCGTGGTGCGCATCCGAAGCGGATCCCTGCCGGGAGGGGAGATGTGGGTACTTTACCTGAGAATGCTGCTGGGTTTTCTTTTGGCGGGAGCTGTCACGCTCGCATTTTATTCCTTTGCGGGCATTGATGTCATTTCGAAGCATTTTTAAATAAATTCCGAACCCGAGAGGAGGAGTGCCGCCGATGGATTGCGATAGAGCAATGTTCTGCCGTATGCTGTTTCTTTCGCTATGCATCGTCTTTTTTTCCCAGGCGGTGCCTTCGGAGCCAGCAGTTCTTCCCCCGGCGGACAGAGAAGAGGCGGAGAAATATTTCGGGAGCGCCTACGGCAAATATTGCGGACGGGATTACTTCGGTGCCCTTGGCGATCTCGACAGGGCACTGAAGATGAATACCTTCCTTGTTGACTACTATCTTATGCAAGGCCTTGTACTGCACAGAGTCGGAAGAGCTGACGACGCACTGAAGTCGCTGAGGTATTTTCTGGAAGTCCGGCCCAGAGATACGGTGGCGCCCCGTATTCTTTCACGGTTTGAAGAAGAGGGAAGATTCCTCGGTGAAGTGCTTTCAGGAAGACCTGTTTTTTCCCGAACCGCTTCTTCTGCCCGAGACCTTAAAACCGCCCTGGGCCTTCCCGTCCTGCAGAACCTGGGTATAAAGGGCCTCGGAAAAACAGAATCCTCCCCGGCGGGAAGACTGGCTGTCGCAGACACTCTCGGCAACAGGCTTTGGGTCCGGAACCGGGGAGAACGGTCTTTTTCCGGGATTGAGATGGAAGCCCCGGTGACTGTGCTTTTTCCAGGAGAGACCGGAGGGATTGTCCTTCTGGAAAGCGGTAAGATCCTCTCCCTTGGCGGCAGTGGAGAAGAACCGGCGGAACTTGGGAAACTCCCCTTTTCTCCCTCCGACGGCTCACTGATCTCGGAAAACTCTTTCGTGGCCGTGAGCGCTTTCCAAAGAAAAGCGAAAATTTTTTCCCTTCCGGACCTGTCCCTTGTTTCCGAACTGACCTTCCCGGAGACGGAACACCCCTTTGAGCCCGTGGCCGCGGCTGCTTACGGAGAATGGCTCGCGGTCGCCGACCGGAACAACAGTATGGTTTCCGTTGTGTCCCTTCGGGAAG
>JAPXRK010000074.1:0-7255 GCA_033813575.1 Synergistales bacterium | reverse complement strand
ATAGGAATGCCCCTCGTGGCGTGGAGGGATATCCAGGCCCCGCACCGAAGAGAAAAGACCGTCATACAGGGATGCAATCTCCTTTCTCCGGGCCACGAACCGGTCGAGCTTCTTCAGCTGGCTCAGCCCCAGGGCGGCGTGGATGTCGCTCAGCCTGTAGTTGAACCCGAGGGCCAGCATTTCCGTGGACCACGGTCCATCGGGCTCCCCTTCCATTCTGGACGGATCCTTCGTAATACCGTGGGTCCGGAAAAGCCGCAGCCGTTCGGCATATTCGTCCGAGTCGGTGGTGACCATTCCCCCTTCGCCAGTGGTGATATGCTTCACCGGGTGGAAGCTGAAGGCAGTCAGGTCTGCCTCCTTCCCCACTGGGATCCTTCCTCTCCCGGCACCGAGGGCGTGGCAGGCATCCTCCACGATGACGGCGCCGCTGCCTTCCGCCGCTTCCCGGAAGGCGGCCAGGTCTGCCGGGTATCCCGCAAAACTCACCGGGGCGATCACTTTCGTCCTCGGGGTAATTCTCTCCCCGGCTTTTTTAGGGTCGAGGCAGAGAGTGGCCGGGTCCATGTCCGCAAAGCGCACGGTCCCCCCGAGATAGAGAGCGGCGTTGCTGGTGGCGGCAAAGGTCATGGGAGAGGTGATCACTTCGACTCCCGGCCCAACCCCCGCCGCAAAATAGGCCCCGTGGAGGGCTGCCGTGCCGTTGGCGAAGGCTACCGCATGGCGGGTTCCCACACGCTCCGCGAAGGTTTTTTCAAAAGCGTCCACCGAGGGCCCCTGGGTGAGCCAGTCACCCCTGAGCACCTCCGCGACGGCCTGTATATCCTCTTCATCGATATACTGATGGCCATAGGACAGGAATTTCATTTCCTTCACCCCTTCTTCCCCGCCGCCTGCGCAGCGGCTTTTCTGCGTTCAAGAAAAAAGTCCGTGAGAAGCTGTGCGCACTCCCTCTCCATCACCCCGCCTCGGACAACGCACCGGTGATTGAGCCTCGAATCCCGAACGATGTCGTACAGGGTGCCGCACGCACCCGCCCGAGGATCAGCGCATCCGTAGACGAGACGGTCCACCCTGGCCAGAACCAGGGCCCCGGCGCACATGGGGCAGGGCTCCGCGGTGACGTAGAGGGTACACCCCCGAAGGTTCCAGGATCCAGTTACCTCCGCCGCTCCCCGGAGAGCGAGCACTTCGGCGTGGGCTGTCGGGTCTTTTTCCTTCCGGTTGCTTCCCGAGGAGAGCACCTCTCCGTCCCGCACCACCATGGCGGCGATGGGAACATCCCCCCTCAGGGCCGCCGTCCGCGCCTCATCCAGCGCCAGGACCATGAACCGTTCATCCCTGTCATTCATGAGAACCGAAACGACCGTCATCGGCGACGAGGTCGCCATAGGCCGAAGGCAGCCTTCCGGACACGATGTTCGTCCCGGGAACCACCGTCTTTCCGCGGCTTTCCGACCTGCGGATCATGGCGGACACCGCCTGGTCTCCTTCATCAAGGGCTTCGGCCAGCACCGCGCCGGAAGGCGCCGCGACAAGGGCATCCTCTCCGCCATGGAAATACAGCAGAAAAATCCTGTTCTCCGCAGCCCGTGTCCGGGCAACTTTTACGGATATCTCCCGGGGGCGCTTCCCATCCCCGTACCATACCGCCACTTCCGCTCCTCCGAGCATGAGGCAGCGGACCGGCTCGGGATTCCAGCCTTCTTCCCCCCATACCGCCCCGATCCTTCCCGCAGGAGTGTCCAGAGGCTCCAACTGTTCTCCCGGGAATCGGCCGAGAACTCCGTCCGCAGAAAACACGACGGTTTCCCTGCCCTCCCCTGCCGGGCCGTTCGCGACGGCGACAACATCGCTTCCCGCCAGGAGTCCCGACAGCTTTTCCGCAGCTCCAGAGCACATTTCAGTCTTCATGGGGGGCAGGCAGACCAGCCTGTTCCCCTGGTCCGCCGCGCGCACCAGAAAACGGGCCGCCTTTTCGAGAAAGTCCTCCATTCCTGAGGCACTGAACCTGCACAGGGCGGCGAACACCTCGTCCCCGGCCGGTGACAGTGGGTCGAACTGGGCGAGGTAGGCTCCTGTGGAAACCGTGTCCGCAGTGAGAATGGAATAGCGCTTCCGGGAACGCACGGGCATCGTCGGGCGGGGAGCCTCCAGGTCGGCCTCGGCCACCAGGATCCCTTCCGCCGATGAACCCAGGGACGCAACCACGTTTCCCAGCGGATCGATCAGGCGGCTGCCGCCACAGTTCAGCACTGTTTCCGCCTCGAGGCCCACCTTGTCGGCCACGGCGATCCAGACGCCGTTTTCTGCCGCCCGGGCGGGCAGCATGTATTCGAGCTGCGGATTGGAGAGGGTATCCCTGTTTCGTCCCGTAGACGTCAGGTTCGTCAGGTCGAGGATCAGCTTCGCCCCCTTCAGGGCGAGGATGCGGCTGATTTCGGGAATCCGCCCGTCGGCGCACACCATCATGCCTACAGGGCCGAATTCAGTATCTGCCACGGGAAAGGAGCTTCCCGGCAGGACATACCGTCCGTCGAAATGCCAGAGGTTCGACTTGAAGGTCCGCAGCAGCTCCCGCCCGTCCGGCCCCCAGAGGATCGCCCCGTTATACAAGGCTCCCCCGTCCTGCAGCACGAGCCCCGCTGCGAGATAAATCCCCTTCCCGGCCGCATATCCGGAGAAAACCGGCCTGGGGTCTGCTTTCCGCCACGATGCTGCCGAATCTCCACCGCCGAGGTAGTAGGCGGGGAAAAGGGCTTCCGGCAGAAGAACGAGGTCCGCACCTCCCGCAACGGCCTTGTCAGCCAGTTCCAGGCCCCGTTCAAGGGCTTCTTTCCACCCCGGAACGTCCAGGGCGTGTGGCTGAACACACCCGATCTTCAGGGCTTTCACCTTCCTTCAAGGGCCGCCTTGACCACTATTTTCCTCACCCGGCCGCCGGCTCCCATGGTAATGCATCCCTTATGAGCGTCCCAGGGAAAGAAGATGAAAAACCTGTCCGGTCCTCCCGGGAAAAAAACACCGTCACCGGAGTAAGTCCGGCAGTCCTTCTCCGGTGAGTAATCTGACAGGGGCTCGAGGTCCGCCTCGGGGGCGTACCCCATCCACTCCTCTCCCTCCAGGGTGATGTGGATATCGGCGTACTTCCTGTGTGTTTCGAAGGGCTCTTCGGAGGAGGGGCGGGTCTCCCTTGACTGGACGAGCAGAAACGCCTCATCACCGTCGATGTCCGTCCGCCCTTCCGGAAAGGACTCCAACGGCCTGGACGCGAGATATTCCAAGGCCTTTCCAAGGCTGCCGCCGAGGCAATAATAGGCGCCGAGCCTGTCCAGGGTGTCTGTGATCATGAATCCAGTCCTCCCATCAGGGCAGAAATACGCTGAAGCTGGACCATCCCCTGGATGTCGTCATCGAGCATGGGAAGCTCGATAATGGTCATGGGGGAAAAGCGGCTGCGGATCTCCTGGAGGTAGCCTTCCTGGGAAAGCCGCTTCTTCTCGAGAAAAGGCCCCGCGTCGGGAGGAATAACCTTGTTCACTACCACGCCCCCCACGGCGATTCCGTGCTTCGAAAGCAGCTCCACTGCCCGGGCCGTTTCCAGGATGGGAAGCTTCTCCGGGTTCAGGACAAAGTAAAAGACCGAGGCTTCACGGTCGGTAAGGTATTTCCTCGCCAGGGCGAACTTGTCCTTCCGGGCCGTAAGGGTCAGGATGATGGGATCGTTGGCTATCCGCTCTGCCAGGGGCTTGTCGTACCTGGCCGCCATCTTCATCAGGTCCATGGCTTTCCGCCGCTTCTCGATGAGATGCTCGATCCAGGCGCCAAGAATTTCCGGGAGGGTCAAAAGCCGGAGGGTATGGCCGGTGGGAGCGGTATCGAAGACTATGGCGTCGTAATCCCTGCCCACCGATTCCATGAGCTCGATGAACTTGTCGAAAATGGCCGCCTCTTCGGCCCCCGGAGACATGTAGGCGATCTCGATCTGCCGCTTGATCTCGTCCACAATTGCCGCGCTCACCAGGTCGAGCATCTTGTCCTGGATCGATTTCATGTACTTTTTTGCTTCCACCTCGGCATCGATCTCAAGGCCCCAGAGGTTCGGGCACAGGGGAACCGTCTGGAAGCCGATGGGCTTGTCGAAGGCATCGGCAAGGGAATGGGCCGGATCGGTAGATACCACAAGGGTGCGCACGCCGCGAGCCGCCAGGGAAAGAGCGTAGGATGCGGCGCAGGAAGTTTTCCCCGTGCCGCCCTTTCCTCCAAAGAAGGTAAAGTGCTTCATTGTGTGTTTCACCTCAGTCGAAATCGTATTGGGCTGCCTTTTCGGCGATGATGAACTTTCTGTTCTGGATCCTCCGTTCCCATGGCTCCAGTTCGTCCGCCACGTAGGGAAGAAGCTCGAGCATGTAATAGGACATGGGATTCGGGATGCCGAGATAATCGCCGAACAGAAGCAGCATGAGATTGTCGTTGATGTCGAAGGCCTCTTTCCGTACAACGGCCATATTTTTATCCACAAAGGTGCCTTGGTGGAAGAGAACGAAAAACTCCCACCCCGTACGGAGCGCTTTCAGGAATTTGTTCATGGTCTGCCTGCCCGGAAGGGATTATTTCCCCTTGTCGATGTTCAGCACTCCGGCAACAGCCATGTTTTCCCGGGGCATATCGTTGATCATGATCCTGACAACCTCGGGCCCCACATCCAGAGCCCTGCAGATCGCATCGGTCACCTCTGCAACGAGCTTTCGCTTCTGATCCACGGGACGGCCTTCGTACATATAGATATTGACGATGGGCATGGAAACCGCCTCCTCTTCTTTTATTGAAGATTACTGTATTTCAGGGCGAAACGCAACGGAAGGCAAAAAAAAGCCCGGCTCGGCGCCGGGCATGGGTTGCGGGAAAACTACTTCTTCTTCGGGGCTGCCTTCTTCGCGGGAAGCTTGCCGATAGCGTAAGGATGAGCCTTCAGCGGGATCATCCCCTTGGACATCCTGATGAATTCCCTGTCGGCGGCGGCGTAGTCAGTGGATTTGATCACGTTGCCCACCATGTCGTAGTGGTAGAGGTAGGTTACGGCAAACTGTTTGCCGTCCGCGGAATAGATGTAGCCGTATTCGGTGAAGTACAGGCCGGAAGCTACTTCCTTGTCGATGGCGAACTTTTCGACGATGAGATCAATGGTCTTCTGCTTTTCCTCAGGGTTCGTGTAATACTTCCTGGTGCAGGCAAAGGGGCCTTCGTCGTTCTTGCCGTAGTTCACAAGGTACCACTGCATTTTGTTGGCATCCTGGCCGAAGTTCACCGGCTGGGGGGCTGCAGAGGCAAAGGCGGCGGAAATCGAGAGGACAAGGGCGAGAAGCGCGAGGACACAAAGGGTGATAAGGCGGGACTGTTTTTTCATTTGACTGGTACAACTCCTTCCGTATTTTTTCTTTTTCTTGCGCCGTGTAGTCTATCATAAAACGGCGCATTCGGTTCTTCTCCACAGGATTATTCATATTTTCAGTTTCTTCCCGTCATTTCCCTCCCTTCGGGAAAGCCCCGACGCCGTAGCTAACCGGCCTTTCCCTTCCATCGGAGAGAACATTCAGGATCCTGCCTCCGGCGAAAAGGGTCGAAGAACCTCCTCCGTCAAGGTTCAACGCATAGGACACTCCGTTCTTCTTCAATATCTCCGCCGTCTCCGGCAGGGTGAAACCCACGCTGTGGACCGCGTTGCGCCCGTCACCGACGAAGAAAAACCACTGTCCCTTCCCGGTGAGGCCGATGACCGACCGGGGATGGCGCTTGTTCACTATGGAATCGTTGAGGTTTTCCGTTTCCATTGAAAGGACTCCCTGCCTCACCAGGAAGGGGCCGCCCTGGATGGCGTTGGTCATGGACGTCCAGTAGGGATCGCCTCCGTTGACCGTCTGGACAATCCGCACCCTGTCGCCGGGAACGATGGATTCGGCAAAACGGGCAGGCGTCCCGTAGACGGCAAGGACCCGTTTCCCCGGCGGGATGGGATTCCCGCCCTCCCGCCGGACCTCCACGCAGGTGTCGCCGTCAAGGACAGCTTCCACCACGGGACCGGAAAACACGGGAGTACATTCGCCGAAGTGCCTGGTGAAGAGTATCACGCCGTCGCCCTTGACCGTTCTGTTCAGTCCGGTGACGTCCATGAAGCCCCCTCCCGGAAAATGCACTTCGGCCCTCCAGTCCATCTGGCCGAAGGCTGCCTGGTTCTTCCCGTTCCAGCCGAGAATGGTCCGTCCTTTGTAGGGGGGGTTCACCATGACTCCCCTCTCGATGATGGCGCCGATGGGTGCTCCCCTCTCCTTGCCGCTGATGCTGAAATACCCGCCGTTGACTGCCGCCGCGGCTCCCGACGTCATGGAACTGAGGGGTGCGAGGGCATAGAGGCCTTCCGGGGCGAAGACGGGCCGGATGTCGAACCGGGCGGGGTCGAGTATGACCATGACCCAAAACCTGGGAGCCCCCGGGGTATCCCAGGTCACGGGCGAGGAAAAGACCACGCCCTTTCTTCCGAGGCCTTCGCAGGCAGCCAGGAAGTCCCGTATGGGGCCATACGTTTCTGAAAGAGCGGACCGGACCCGCCAGTCATAATTCTGGCTGTCCACCGTTCCCTCCACGCTCTTGCCCGCCAGGGCTTCCCGGAACAGTTCAGCCTCCTCACGCGATTCGAAACCGTTGACGGCAGCCCGCCACCTCGGGGACCGGTCAAGGATCCCTTCCCTGTTCACATGCACCGTCATCCCCTTCATCGGGGAATATTTTACGGAGAGGGAGAGCCCTTTCCGGGCAGCCCGAACGATGGCGGCGATATTCTGCGCCTCCTTCGGCGTAATCTTCTTCGCCGGACCGAAGGAAGTTACGCCTTTCCTCAGCAGGGGCGGCTTCATGTTCAGGGCTGCCGCCAGGTATCCCCTTTCCAGGGGCTTCAGCCTTCCAATATCCCGGAAGGGCAGCGGGGCTCCGGAGAGAGCGTCCGCCACGGAGGCAAGGCCCAGGCTGTGGACGGCATACACGATGGCTTCCTTCATGGTGATCGGTGCATCGAGCCTTCCTTCCGGAACAGGGATCAGGTCGAGTTCAAGAGCCGCCCTGACCATGTCTTTCTCCCCGGCGGGAGCGTCAAAGCCTCTCGCCTGGAAAAGCTGGGTGATGAAGGCGTCCTTTCGAACGGTCTGGGCTCCGAAAGCCTCCCCCGCAAAAAGAAGGGCCAAGACGAGGAGCAGGGCATAAG
>JAPXRK010000073.1:0-7284 GCA_033813575.1 Synergistales bacterium | reverse complement strand
CAGTTCCGGGGCGCGAAGGCGAGTTCATCGCTGACCGTCTCGGCGAAGAGCTGCTGTTCGGGGTACTGGAACACCAGGCCGACCTTCCGGCGGATGTCCCGGAGGTTCGGACTTTTTTCCTTCACCTCAAGCCCGTCGATGAATATTTCCCCCTCCATGGGCAGAAGAATCCCGTTGAGGTGCTGGGCGAGGGTCGATTTGCCGCTTCCCGTATGGCCCACCACGGAGAACCATGTGCCTGCGGGAAACTCGAAGGAGATGTCCCGGAGGGCGCGGGTTTCGAGGGGCGTTCCCGGGTGGTAGGTGTGGCCGAGGCCCGAAACGATTATCGACATAGCGCGTCGGCCATGGCCGCCACCGTGGGAACGGGGGGCACGGAACGCCCCTCCGCCCTGAGGTCGCGCCAGAAGGACACGAGAGGGGGTATGTCGAGCCCCCACTCCCGGAAGGGAAGGTCGGAGAGGAAGAGATCCGAAACGGTTCCCTCCCAGGCGATCTCCCCCCTGTGAAGGATGACCGCCCGGTCGCAGGAGAGAATTTCCTCCAGCCGGTGGGTGATGGAAACGATGGTCTTTCCCGAGGCGTGGAGATTCCGGAGCACCCGGAGGAGTTCTTCCCTCCCGACGGGGTCGAGCATGGCCGTCGGTTCGTCGAGGACGAGGCACGGCGTGTCCATGGCGAGAGCTCCTGCAACGGCCAGCCGCTGTTTTTCCCCACCCGAAAGGGTGTAGGTCGGTTTCTTCCGCTTTTCGAGCAGTCCTGCCACGGAAAGGGCAACCTCCACCCGCTGGACGATTTCCCCGGGGGGAACTCCCTGGTTTTCAGGGCCGAAGGCGGCGTCCTCCTCCACCACGGTGCCCACGATCTGGTTTTCGGGATTCTGGAAGACCATGGCAACGGTACTCCGTATGGGGAAGACGTTTTTTTCCTCCCCTGTGGAAAGACCATACACAAGACAATCGCCCTGCGAGGGTACCAGCAGGGCGTTCAGGTGCTTTGCAAGGGTTGATTTGCCTGATCCGTTGCTTCCGAGAAGCGCCACCCACTCCCCCTCGTAAATGGAAAGGGTCACATTGCGCAGGGCGGGGCGGGCGCAGCCGGAAGCATCGGCCGCTCCTCCGGGATAGACGAAGGTCACATCCCGGAGTTCGCATACCGTTTTTCGGGGCATAATCAGTCGACCAGGGCTATGACCGCCATGGGGGAGCCGTCGCCGTGACGGTTCCCTGTCTTGATGATGCGGGTGTAGCCGCCCGGCCGGCTGGCATACCGCTTTGCAAGGTCTTCGAAAAGCTTGATGGCGGCTTCCTTGTGGGCCATCTTGGACCGGACGATGCGCCGGTCGTGGATGGTGCCGCCCTTGGCCCGGGTGATGAGCCGCTCGGCGTACCGGCGCAGCTCCTTGGCCCGGGTGACGGTGGTGGTGATGCTTTCTTCAAGGAAAAGGCTGGCCGCCATGTTGGACAGCATGGCCCTTCTGTGGCTGCCATACCGGCCGAGCGTCCGGCTATCCATACGATGTCTCATGGAAATTAATCCTCCTTAGTTGACTTTGTTTCGCCCTTTTCGCTCGAGATGACGGCTCCGAGCTTTTCCATTTTCTCTTCGATCTCCCGGAGGGAAATCTTGCCGAGGTTGCGGATCTTCAGCAGGTCTTCCCTGGTTTTGCTCATGAGGTCGCCTATGGTGTGGATCCCGCCCCTGAGCAGGCAGTTTTCGCTGCGGATGGAGAGCTCGAGGTCCCGTACCGGCCTGGCGAGGTAGTCATCCTCTTCGCCCGACCGTTCAGCGGCCGCCTCAGCGCCGCCGTGGGAGACCGGGGCGTCCTGCTCAGCCCTTTCATCGGGGTGCTTCTTCTCCATGTCCTCAACGAAGTTCGAGAAGTAGCCTCTCAGGATCTTCGAGGCTTCGCACACGGTGGACTCCGGCGAATGGACGCCGTTGGTCCAGACCTGGAGTACGAGCCGTTCGTAGTCGGTCCGCTGGCCGACACGGGCGGCCTCCACATCGTAATTCACTTTCAGGACGGGCGAGAAGATGGCGTCAACCATGAGGGCGTCCACGGGAAGATAGGGGGGACGGGGCCGTTCCATGGAAGCGTACCCCACGCCCTGTTCCACGTAGATCTGCATGGAAAGCCTGCCGCCTTCTTCCATGGTGCAGATGGGTGCGTCAGGCCTGACGAACTCCACTTCGCTGTCGGGCTGGATGTCGGCGGCCGTCACGTTTCCCGCGCCTTCCACTTCCAGGTGGAGCACCCGTACTTCGCTGCTGAAGGAACGCACCGGGACATGCTTGAGGTTCAGCAGGATCTCGATGACATCTTCCCGGACTCCGGAGATGGTGCTGAACTCATGGAGCACGCCGTCTATGCGGACGGACGATATGGCCGCTCCCCTGATCGAAGAGAGGAGAACCCTGCGGAGTGAATTTCCAAGGGTAGCTCCATATCCACGCTCAAGGGGTTCGATATGAACCTTCGCGTAGGTGGTAGTGCTTTCCTCGATTCGGATTTCAGGCCGCATATGTTCCAAGGTTTCCAACACCTTTCACGCCATTATCTGGCATAAAACTCGACGACGAGCTGTTCGGTCACGGGCGCATCAATCTGGTCACGGGCAGGAAGCGCGATGACTTTTCCTTCGATCTTTTCCGCATTGACCTCGAGCCACTGGGGCACGGTACGGGCTGCGGCGACCTCCGCGTTCTCCTTCAGAAGGGCCGTTTCCCGGCTCTTCTCTGTGGCGGCGACAACGTCCCCCGCGCTGACCATGAAGCTGGGGATGTCCACCCTTCTGCCGTTCACGAGGAAGTGACCGTGAAGGACAAGCTGCCTGGCCTGCTTCCTGCTGGTGGCAAAACCGAGACGGTAGACCACGTTGTCGAGCCTGCGCTCAAGAAGCTGCAGGAAGTTGTGGCCCGTCTGCCCGGTCATCTTGTTCGCGATCTCGAAAATCCTGTGGAACTGAGCTTCATGCATGCCGTAGAAGCGGCGGAGCTTCTGCTTCTCCCGGAGGCGGATGCCGTATTCGCTGATCTTCGTCCGGGGGCGTCCCTTTTTCATTTTCGCGTTGGCTCCGGCTTCGCTTTTCGTGATGGCGCACTTCGCTGAATAGCAGCGGTCGCCCTTCAGGAAGAGCTTGGTTCCCTCAGCCTTGCACTGACGGCACGAAGGCCCTATATATCTGCTCATGAGAAATACATTCCCTCCTTGACTGACCTTTTCCTACACTCTGCGCCGCTTCGGAGGACGGCAGCCGTTGTGAGGAATGGGGGTGGTGTCCCGTATCATGTTCACCTGCAGCCCTGCCGCCTGAAGCGACCTGATGGCGGACTCGCGGCCGGGGCCGGGGCCCTTCACGACCACATCTATTTCCTGGACGCCGTGTTCCTGGACCGCCTTGGCGACCTGGGTCGCGGCGATCTGGGCGGCGAAGGGGGTGGACTTTCTCGTTCCCTTGAAGCCCACGTTCCCGCCGGAAGCCCAGGCGAGGATGTTGCCGCCCTTGTCGCTCACGCAGACGATGGTGTTGTTGAACGTCGAGTAGATGTGGGCGACACCGTAGCTGATATTCTTTCTTTCCTTGCGTTTCCCTTTACGGACCGTACGCTTGGCCACTTAATCCAGCCTCCTTGTTTTTCCTGGGTTCAGAAGGCTACTTCGTAGCCATCTTCTTGCCCGCCACAGTGCGCCGGGGTCCCTTGCGGGTGCGGGCATTGGTCTTGGTCTTCTGTCCGCGGACGGGAAGACCGAGCTTGTGACGCTGGCCCCTGTAACAGCCTATGTCCATTAGCCGCTTGATGTTCATGGACACTTCCCTGCGAAGGTCGCCTTCCACCTTGTGGTGATCCTCGATCTCCCTGCGGAGCTTCTGGGTCTCCTCCTCGGTGAGGTCCTTCACCCTGGTGTCGGGGCTCACCCCCGTGACCTGGAGAATCTTTTTGGAAGTGGGGAGTCCTATTCCGAAAATATAGGTCAACGCAATTTCCACACGCTTGTCTCTGGGTATGTCTACTCCGGCGATTCGGGCCATAGCCAGCCTTACCTCCTTGCACCCTGTCTCTGCTTATGGCGCGGATTCCTGCTGCAGATAATCCGCACGACACCCTTGCGCCGGATGACCCGGCAGAACTCGCACATCGGCTTGACCGAAGGTTTCACTTTCATCCATTCCACGCTCCTCTGGCAAAGAACTTGAAAACAGATGCCCGCACCCGGGCTTCTGTAAATACCGCATTTTCTCCAAGCGTTAAATTATACAGTAGTATCGGTCAGAAGAAAATACTTTTCCGTCGCTGACGGTTCATCTTTTTCGAAAAACTTTCCCGGACCGGTTCTCTCCGGGCTTCCTTTATTTGTATCTATAGATTATCCGGCCCCGTGCCAAGTCGTAGGGGGATATCTCCACCAGGACCTTGTCGCCCGGCAGAATGCGGATGAAATGAAGCCGCATTTTCCCTGAAACATGGGCGAGAATCCTGTGCCCGTTGTCGAGTTCCACCCGGAACATGGCATTTGGGAGAGGTTCGATCACTTTCCCCCGTACTTCTATCACGTCGTCTTTGTTGGACATGCGGTTTCTTCATCCTCCCTGCTGTTCATTTCGATAAAGGCCCGACAGTAGAGCCTGAAATCTTCCTGCGTCCATTCTTCCTTCCGACAGGATGCTGTGCGCGATTTCGTCAAGATACCATCCCGTGCGCTGCAGGTGGATCGTGTTTTTTGGCTTGGGTTTCGCGGGCGTGTATTTCCGCCCGTCCGCGAGGTATACCCTTCGCCCGTCTTCTGAAACTCCGACGATCACATACCATCTGCCGGCATCTTTTCCTTTTCGGGATCGAACAACTTGACCGATTCTGCACAGGCTGTCGTCGGGAAGCTCATTCAGGCCCATGTCCACGGAGTAAGGATCTCCGGCTCTCCATCGCGGATGAGAACCGACTTTTCGAAATGAGCGGCATCGGAGCCGTCCACCGTCATGACCACCCACTGGTCACGGCCGACCTCGACTTCTTCGGCGCCGGCCATCACCATAGGCTCGATGGCCAAAGTCATTCCCGCTTTGAGTGTGATTCCCCGTCCAGGGCGACCGTAGTTCGGGATCTGGGGCGGTTCGTGCAGATGGGCGCCGATCCCGTGCCCAGAGTAGTCCCTCACCAGGCCGAAGCCGTGGGGAGCGATAAAACTCTCGACGGCGTGTCCTATGTCTCCCAGGGTATTGCCCGGTTTCGCCACGGAAATCGCCTTCTCCAGGCTCCCCCTGGTGACGTCGAGAAGCTTCCGGCGCACCCCGTTCACCCTACCCACCGGGTAGGTGCAGGCCGCGTCTCCATAGTACCCCGAATAGCAGGCACCGACGTCGATGCTGATGATGTCGCCTTCTTCAAGGCGCCGGCCGCTGTTCGGAATGCCGTGGACGATTTCCTTGTTGATGGAAGCGCACACGGCCCCCGGAAAGGGAGAGGGAATACCGGGAACCCGGTACCCTTTGAAAGCGGGGGTCGCCCCGGCCTTCCGGATGATTTCCTCGGCCGCACGGTCGATCTCGGCGGTGGTCACTCCGGGGCGAACGATCCCGCCGATCATGTCGAGCACGTCGGCTACGATCCTTCCCGCTTTCCTCATGAAAACCAGTTCGTTCTCTTTTTTCAGTGTTATCATTCCGTACCGCCGAGTGCCGTTTCGAGTTCCTCGAGAAGTGAATGTCCGTGCCGCGCAGAGTGCAGCCTTGCGAACATGTGCTTCCCTTCGTAATAGGATATCACCGGCGCGGTCTGGTCATAAAAAACCTTCAGCCTTCCGCGGATGACATCTTCCCTGTCGTCTTCCCGCTGGTAGAGTTCTCCGCCGCATTTCTCGCAAAGGTCTCCCCTTGCGGAGGGCTTGAACTCCACGTTGTAGATCGCCCCGCAGGAGCGGCATGTTCTCCGCCCCGAGAGGCGCTTGATAACCGTTTCTTCGTCGACATCGAGGAGCACCACTTTGTCGAGGCTGAGGTGCATCTCTTCTAGGATCTTCTCCAGGGCTTTCGCCTGGGGAACCGTCCGAGGAAAACCGTCGAGGATGAAACCCTTTTCGCAGTCGGGCTCCCGGAGCCTTTCCTCCATCATCGCAACGACGACTTCGTCCGGCACGAGCTTGCCCGTATCCATGTAGGACCGTGCTTTCAGCCCCAGCGGAGTGTTGTTTTTCACGTTTTCGCGAAAAATGTCTCCGGTGGAAATATGCGCCACAGGGTATTTCTTGTCGATTTCCGCCGCAAGCGTTCCTTTACCTGCCCCGGGTGAACCAAGAAGAATTATGCGCATTGTCCTTCTCCTTAAAAGCGAAGTAGTCCGCCGGCCTTGTCCTTACGCTTGAGTATTCCCTCGTAATGCCGCATAAGAAGCTGTCCCTCGATCTGGTGCACCGTGTCGAGAGCCACGCCGACGACAATGAGAACCGCCGTTCCGCCGAAGTAGAAGCTGGTGATCCCCATGAACTGGGTCATGAGGTTGGGAACGAGGGCGACCCCGGCGAGGAACACCGCGCCTCCCAGGGTGATCCTGCTCATCACTTTCTCGATGAAATCCGATGTGGGTTTGCCCGGCCGGATTCCGAGAATGAAGCCTCCGTACTTCTTCATGTTGTTCGCCACGTCGGAAGGATTGAAGACCACGGCGGTGTAGAAGTAGCTGAAGAAGACGATGAGCGCCACGTAGAAAAGGGTGTACACGATGCTGTCCGGCGCGAAGATCCGCTGGAAGAACAGGGCGATGTCACCGGTGAAGAACTTTGCCACCGAATAGGGGAACAGGAGCACCGAAGAAGCGAAGATGATGGGAATGACTCCCGCCTGGTTGACCTTCAGGGGGATGAAGGTGCTCTGTCCGCCGTAGACCTTGTTGCCTACCACCCTTTTCGCGTACTGTACGGGAAGCCGTCTCTGGCCTTCCTGCAGCATGATGCACCCCGCGATGACGCCCACCATGAGCACCAGGGCGAGCAGCAGGACGAGGGCGTTCATTTCGCCGAGCTTGAGCATGTTCCAGCTCTGGATGATGGCCTCGGGCACCCTGGCGACGATACCGGCAAAAATGAGCAGGGAAATCCCGTTGCCGATGCCGTGGTCGGAAATTTCCTCTCCGAGCCACATGACGGCGATGGATCCCGCCGTGACGGTGCTCACAACCACCATTCCGTCGAAGAAGTAGCCGCTGAAGATGCCCAGCCCGCGAAGCCAGAAGGTCATGCCGACCGCCTGGACAAGGGCGAAGAGGACGGCGGCGTACCGCGTCCACTGG
>JAPXRK010000072.1:0-7294 GCA_033813575.1 Synergistales bacterium | reverse complement strand
GCGCATTTCCGGCGTGACGCCCACGGACATCCATCTTCTGTCGGTGTACCTCAATTCCCTGTCGAGGAGGGAAACGGACGATGAGGAATATCAGGCGCAGTAAAGGCGTTCCGGGACCTGTGGCCGCCCTCCTGGACCTCGTGATGCCCAGGGGAGCGGAGGAAAAGCTCGCCCTTCCGGGCCTGAGGGACAAGTGGGCCGCCGCGGTGGGCACCATGCTGGCGAAAAAGACCTGGCCCGACGACATGGAAAAAGGAGTTCTGCTCGTCAAGGCCGACAGCCCCTCTTCGGCGAAGGCCCTGTCCATGAGGGGGGCCTCCGTGGCCCGGGAGGCCTCGAAGATCACCGGGGTAAAGGTGACCGCCCTGAAGGTGGTGGTGGGGAAAGCCTCTCCCTCTCCCAGGGCCGGGAAGCCCAGGAAATCGACGCTGGTCAAGCCGAAAAAAGAGGATGTGGACAGGGCCTACGAGGAAGTGAAGGAGAAGTTTTCCCCGGAGCGGGAAAACCTCGCCCGGAGGTTCGCCTCCCTCATGACCCTCTACCGCATGCGGTTTCCCGACAAATAGGGAAGTTTTTTTTCAGGTATCCAGCTCTTTTTTCATGGCCTCTTCCGTAAGGGCGAAATGGAACCGGAGCCTGGAAAACAGCTCCTGAAGCTCTTCCGTACGGCCTTTTTCCGCCTCCGCCTGTATGGTTTTTGCCAGCCGGCTGAGTTCCGGGGCACACCCGTTGGAGGCCGTTCCCTTGATGGTATGGGCTATTTTCGCGCAGGCCCGCAAATCACCCTTTTGAATGGCGTCGCCCAGGGCCTCCAGGTCCTCCGGCACAGCCTCCAGAAACAGCTCCAGGAGCATTTTCCCCTCGTCCCGGTCCCCCAGAAGCCTGGCGAAGAAACTGACCCCGTCGAAGGCGTGGACTTCTTCCGTCTTGGGTTCCTTTCCGGAGAAGGACGGTGCCGCGGAATCCGGGACCCGGGTTCCCGAAGAAGGAATCCACTTGTAGAGCAGTCCGAGGAGTTCGTCCGAGGAAAAGGGCTTGGGAAGGTAGTCGTTCATTCCCTTTTTGAGGCATTCATCGGCGAAGCCTTTTATGGCATGGGCTGTGAGGGCCACCACCGGAACCTGGTGGTCCAGCACAGGAGACCCCTGGTCCCGGATGAAGGCCGTGGCTTCGTAGCCGTCCATTTCGGGCATCTGGATATCCATGAGCACCAGGTCGAACCGAGTCCGGGAAAGCCGTTCAACTGCCGCCCTTCCGTCGGAGGCGGTTTCCGGCAGAAATCCCCTTTTTTCCAGCATCAGCCGCACCAGTTCTCTGTTCACCCTGTTGTCATCCACCACTAGAACGGAGGGTTTCCTATCCCCCGCTTCTTTGCCGAACGCCGGAATCGAGGCCCTTTCCCCGGGCTGGCCGCTCTCTCCGCCGGAATCCCCTGCCTTCAGCGAAAGAATGAAGGAGAAGGCGGAGCCTCTTTCGGGCGCGCTTTCCACCGACAGAACGCTCCCCATCATCTCCACGAGCTTCCGGGAGATGGAGAGGCCGAGTCCCGTGCCGCCGTATTTTCTGGTCCGGAATGCCTCCCCCTGCCTGAAGGGGGTGAAAATTTCACCCATAAATTCCTCCGGGATGCCTATGCCCGTATCGGTGACAGTGAAGCCAATTCTTGCCTCCCCGTCCTCCCAGCCGAGGAGTCTGACGGAGAGGCTGACGGACCCCCTTTCCGTGAATTTTATGGCGTTGCTGAGGAGGTTCGTCAGTATCTGCCGGATCCTGATGGGGTCTCCCAGAAGGACGGCCGGCAGGGAGGGGTCCGCCTCCAGGGAGAGGAACAGTCCCTTTTCCGCAGCCTGGGAAAGGAAGGGGGCCACGGTGTCTTCCAGGGTCCTGAGGATGGGGAAGGGCAGGACGGAGAGGGCGAATGTCCCGGACTCGATCTTGGAGAAGTCCAGGAGGTCGTTGAGGACGACGAGGAGGTGCCGGGCGCTCTCGTGGATCATCCCGGCGAGATTCCGCTGGGGGGAGTCGAGAGGCGTTTCCAGGAGGAGTTCCGACATTCCCAGGACGCCGTTCATGGGGGTCCGAATCTCGTGGCTTATGCTGGCCACGAATTCCGATTTTGCGGCACTCGCTCTTTCCGCTTCGTCCCTGGCGGCGCGGATCGTCTCTTCGGCGGTTTTCCTCTCGGTGATGTCCTCTCCCGCGGCCTGGAGGAACTGGAGCTTCCCCGAGGGATCGAAGAATCCCCTGTTGATCCACCGCTGCCACCGCAGGGAGCCGTCCGGGGCGAACACCCGCTCTTCCCTGGAAAAAGACGGCAGTTCCGGTGTAATGGAAGAAAGGGTTTTCTCGATTTCCGTCCGGTCGCCGGGATGGAGGAAATCAAGGAAGGATGTGCCGAGAATCTCCTGCTGCTCTTTGCCGAACCACCGGCAGTAGGCGGCGTTGGCGTAGAGGAGTGTCCCGTCTGGAAGGCTTGTGGAAATGAGAATCGGCATATCCTCGGCCAGGGACCGGTACCTCCTTTCGCTCTCCGCCAGGGACTGGGATATTTGCTTCAGGGGGGTGATATCGAAGCTGCATCCCACGATGCCTTCCACGTTCCCCTTTTCGTCAAAAATGGGGCTCTTGGAAATGCTGTACCAGAATTCCCCGGCACTGCCGCGGATCAGCCGCTCCCTGTCCTGAAGGGTACCGCCCGTGCGGAGAACATACTCGTCCTCCTTTCCGGCGGCCGAGGCGGTGGGTTCTTCCAGGACGTCGGAAGCCGTCCTGCCGATGACATCGTCATGCCTCAGGTTCCGGAATTGCGTGAAGGCCCTGTTCACGAAGGTATATTTTCCCTTCCTGTCCTTGAGGTAAAGATGGACCGGAACGGCGTCGAAGATCTGCTGCCTCAGCTCCAGCTCGGACCGGATCTTTTCCTCCAGCTTCTTCCGTTCGGTGATGTCCTCGAGGAAACCGTCGATGTACAAAGGCTCTCCGCCGGGAGAAAAGACGCTCCGGTGGAAGAGGTGCACGTGGATGGGAGAACCGTCCCTCCTGAGGAAGACCGTCTCCCGCTCCAGCCACCGGTTCGGATTGGCGAGAAGGTGAGCCACCACTCCTTCCCGGGCTTCAGGCTCGGCGTAGTGGATCTTTGCCGATGTCCTGTTGACTTCATCCATGAGAGCGGCAGGGGAAGGGAAACCGAGAATCCGGGCGTGGTGGATGTTGGCCGAGAGGTATTTCCCGTCGAAGGTGACCCGGTACATGCCGATGGGGGCGTTCTCCACCAGTTCGATGTACCGGTTTTCCAGCTCGAGGTAACTTTTCTCCTTTTCTTTTTCCAGGGTGATGTCCCGCTCGCACTCGAAGACCGCGCACACCTCTCCGGAATCGTTTTTCACGGGAATGCCGCGGGAAAGGAAAACTCTTCCGTGGGAGATGATGACCCTTTCCCTTATTTCCCCGGTGACGAGGGCTTCCCGAACGGGGCAGCCGGCGCACGGGGAGGGGGATCGGTGATGGAGCGCATGGCAGTTCATGCCGATGAGTTCCTCTCTCGGTTTTCCCAGGCGCCCGGCAATTGACGAAGAAACCCAGAGGTACCTCATGTTCGTGTCCAGAAGGGACAGTTCGTGCACGAGGGAATCGAGCAGGGGCTGAACGGCCAGGATGCCGGAAAGCACTGAGTCCGGGTGCAGGGAACGGTTTTCTTCCATCATAGTCCCACCCTTCCAGCGGAGAAGTACTGAAATTTTACCGGAAAATGCCTTCTCCCGCAGGAAAAACGGTGCGTCTCCCTATGGGATCCCTCATGAAAAGAGGGTATAATGACTGATCATACCTGATGAATTTGGAGGAGGCGGCAGCGATGGAAAAGAAACGAAGAATTCGCTTCTTCTCGTGGATTGCGATGACGGCTGTTTTCCTGACTTTTGCTGGAAGCGCCGCTTCGGAAACGGTCGAAAAAAGGTTTGAGGATCTCGTGCTCCGGTACGGGGCCAGGACGGAGGCACGAGCGGGCGCGGCGGAATATAGGGCCGCTCTGGAGGCCCGGGCCGACAGGATTTCCCCTTACGAACTCTGGCGGTCCCTTTTCCGTTCCGGGACGGAGCCCGAGAAAGGAGCGGCGAACGCCCTCTCCCTTCTCTCTCTCCTTGTGAAGGACGGGAATCCCGCCCGGTGGGACTCGGCCGCCGGCTTCTTCTACCCTTCCGAGACGCCGAAACCCCTTGCCGCCGTCGATGCGGTCTACATGGCAGCCCTGTATCTCCTCAGGATGGAGGAGGAGATGGCAGGCCACCTGGCGGCCTCGCTCCTTGAAGGGCTTCTCCAGTCGTCCAGGGCGAAGCACTTCTTTCTCACCACCGGACCGGCGGAGTACGGGGTCCTGGTTTCGGAAATGACCGTCCGGGGTCTTCTCCCCTCCTTCGGGAGATGGCCGGAGAGCTTGGAGGCGGGCAGGCTGCCTTTCGCCGCCCCCGTGCGCGGCTGGGTGACTTTCGGCAGGGCTCTTTCGGAGGATATGGTTTTTCTCGACGGGGCCGGCAGGCCTCAGTCGAACGGTTTTTACGCCTGGGACCGGAAGAGGGGAAGGATTTACACCGTGGTGGAGGAAAGGGATCCGTTCTTCATCCCCTGGGATTGAAACAGAAAAAAACCCCGGAAAGGTCCGGGGTTTTAAATTTTGAAGAAAAAAATCGGGGAAACTTATTGCCGCTGCTTCGGCAGGTATTTCTCCGGGTTGACGGGCTTTCCCCTGACCAGAACGCTGAAATGAAGGTGGTTGCAGGTTGTCCGTCCGGTCTTTCCCACCTTGGCGACGGGCTGGCCCCGGCGGACCCAGGCTCCCTTTTTTGCCAGGTTCGCGCTGTTGTGGCTGTACCTGGTGACGAACCCGTTGCCGTGGTCGATGGTCACGGTATTCCCGAAACCGCGGATGACGCCGGAAAAAATGACCCTCCCCGACCTGACGGCCAGGATGGGAGTTCCTGCCCTGGCGGGGATGTCGATGCCGTCGTGGAGCCTTCGGCCCCGTTTCCCGAAGGGTGAGGAAACTCTGCCGTCAAGGGGTCTCATCAGGGGTTCCGTTCCGTCGGCAAGGAGGGTCTCCTGTTCCTTTTTGGAGGGTGGGGGAGGGGGAAGGGGCTCTTCGATGCGGATCATGGGGACGAGGGTTTCCCCTCTCTGCCGGGCCCTGTACTCGGCCAGGGTGGTCAGAAGATCCGAATCCTTTTTCGGAACGAGGAGCTTCTCGCCGGGGAGGACGTCATCTTCCCGGACGGCCAGTTCATTGGCCCGCTCGATGGTCCTAGGGGAAACGCCGTACTTCCCTGCGATGAATGCAACGGATTCACCGCTGCGAACGGAATGTTCCACCCACGGAAGGGAATTGGCCGAAGCGGCCGGGGAAAAGGAAAGAACTGCAAGAACGGAAAAAAGACCTGAAAGAACGGACAAGAAAGCGAAACGCCGGGGAAAAGGCACGAAACCGCCCCCTTCGATAAGGATGCATTACCGATGATTAATTTATGGTATCGGACAGGGGATGGGTTCTTCTCAGTAAAAATACTGATTTTTATTTTCCCCCTTCCCGGAGAAAAAAAGGGCAAAAAACTGTGAAAATCATAAATTCCAGGTGGTGGAGGAAAAAAATGCTACAATAATGCTACGAAATTTAAAAATCGTGGCATTTTGCCCCGAAAGAGTTCAAGGAGACCAAGAATGGATTTGAACGATTTTCCCTTTCCAGAGGAACTGAAATCCCTTGTGGATTTTCACGGCCATTTCTGCCCCGGCGTGCTCATAGGGTGGAGAGCGTCGAAGCTTGCCCTGAAGCTTCTCGGCATGTCCCGCGACAGGGACGAGGAGATGGCGGCGGTGGCCGAAAACGATGCCTGCGGCGTGGATGCGGTTCAGTTCATCCTCGGGTGCACCTTCGGCAAGGGAAACCTCCATTTCCGGGATTACGGCAAGCAGGCCTTCACAGTGTTCAGGCGTTCCGACGGCAAGGGGGTCCGGCTCGTCCTCAACGCCCCCGGACGGGAGCTCACAAGGGAGGAGTCGGCGAAACGCCTTCTTGAGGAACCCGACGAGGTTCTTTTTTCCGTGGGGGAGCCGAAGGAACCCATGCCCGAAAAGGCCGTGATCAGAAAGTCAGGCGTCTGCGCCCTCTGCGGCGAGAGAGTCATGGAGACTCGGCTCATGCCGCTTCCGGACGGCCGGAGAGTGTGCATTCCCTGTTCCGGAGCGCACTCCGGAGGGAGGCGGGAACAATGAGTGAACAACGAAGACTGAGCCGTTTGAAGGACGCCGCCGGACTCGCCGGCTGGATTGCCGTCTGTTTCGCGGCCGCGGTCATTGGAGGTGCGGCGACGGCAGGGGCTCCCGGCTTTTTCGGAGAGCTGGCCAGGCCCTCATGGGCGCCGCCTGCATGGATTTTCGGCCCTGTATGGACGGTCCTGTACCTGATGATGGCGTTCTCTGCATGGATTACCTGGCGGGAGCGGGCTTTCCGCGAAGCTCCCGCCGCTTTCGCCTTCTTTTTTGCCCAGCTCGGCGCAAACGCCCTCTGGAGCTGGATTTTCTTTTCCTGGCGGCAGGGAGCCCTTGCCTTCGCAGAGATCCTTCTGCTCTGGGTTCTCCTTGCGGCCACCATGGACCAATTTCGCAGGATACGCCCGGCGGCCGCGCTGCTGCTGGTTCCCTATCTCGCCTGGACCACCTTCGCCACCGTCCTGGCCTTTTCGGTCTGGAGGCTGAACCCGGCACTCCTCGGGTGATTCTTTCCCGTTACCGGAGCCGGGCCGAGGGGGTTCCTCCGTCGGGCACCAGCAGGTTTGTCTTTCCTTCCGCCAGGGAGCCCCGGAAGACGGCGAATCCTGAGCCCCCTCCGCTCATTTCCTTTTCCGTGTACCCGTAGAACAGGAAGTCTTCCCCGCCCGGCAGCCATGCCGGGCCGATGGCACATATCCGGTCATCGGTTATCCGGCGGGTTGTTCCGTCCGCAGGGGTATGGAGGAAAAGGGCGGAGATGAGGCCGTCGCCGCTTTTCAGCCACTCGGACGTGTCCTTCACTTCGCCGTCGAAGAGCCAGCGGCTTCCGTCGGGGGAGACGGCGAAGCGGACGGCGCTGGTCGGCATGGCTTCGCCGAGAATCTCGGAAAACCTGCGGAGAGCCGCCGTCCGTCCCGTCTCCACGGAGACGCGGAAGAAGTTTTCCAGGTCGTGACAGTAGACCGAGGAACTGTCGGCGGACCAGAAGGGAGAGTAGACCCCCTTCAGCTCGGGAGCGAGCACCCGGAACGTGCCG
>JAPXRK010000071.1:0-7307 GCA_033813575.1 Synergistales bacterium | reverse complement strand
GGGGTAGAGGGCCACGTCGAAGTCGAGGTTGTTGTCGATCATCACCTGGAAAGCCTTCCCAGCGAGGCATTTCCCCTGGTACTGATCGACCGGAAGCCCCCGGATCCGGCCCTCGGGTCGGAAACGGTAGGCGTAGATCCGCCCCCGGGTGCGCAGCTCCTCCAGGAACTCGGGGAGAAGCGCTGCGTGGTGCTCCTCCGGCACGTAGCGGAGGGCGTTCTTCACCGCCAGCTCCGTCTCGGCCCGGTTCAGGGTCCAGCCCCGGTCCGGCGCCCTGCGGATCCCCTCTTCAAATGCGGGGTAGTCGGGAAGGGGGCCTTCCAGCCTGATGGTCATTGCCTCCCGGTTCAGTTCATTCACCTGAAACATGGTTTCCACCTCCGAAAATATGAGTGTCCATCTTCCGTTCCACGCTGCGGGCCGCCTCTTTCAGCAGCCGCAGGGTACTGTCGAAATCCCGGAACACGCTGTCCGCGATTCCCGCCACGCCCATCTGGGCCACGAAGACGCCCCGGCCGTCGAAGAGGGGCACGCTGATATCGCCCGCATGGGGCATCCATTCCTCCCTGCTGAAGGCGAAGCCCTGCTCCCGGATCCGCTCCAGCTCCTTCTCCAGTTCCGCCCTGTCCACCAGTCTGTCTCCCCGGGGCCGGCGGAGGGGCGAGGCCAGCACCCGGGCCCGGATCTCCGGCGCGCAGTGGGCGAGGAGCACCTTGCCCGTGGCCCCCGCATGGAGAGGGATGGCCATTCCCCTGTGGGCCGTAAATTTCACCGACGCCTGGGGCTCCACCGAGTGGATGCACAGTCCCGAAGTTCCCTCGGTGACGCTGAGGATCGCCGTGTTTCCCGTAGACTTCACCAGCTCCCGCATCTCGGGGTCCGCCGTGCGGATCAGCTCGTCGAAAAAGGACGAGGCCCCGGAAAGAAGAAAGAAGCGGATGCCCGGGCGGTAACCGTCGGTCAGTGGGTCCCGGAAGGCCCACTGCCTCTCCTCCAGGGACAGAAGAAACCGGTGCGCCGTGCTCTTCGGGATGCCGGTGATCTCTTCCACCTCCCGGACCGTCAGGGGCGACGGGGACGAACAGAGGGCCTCCATGATCGACGTCACCTTGACCGCCCCGTCCATTTTTCCTCCCTGCCCGTTTTCCTGTGCCATACATTGACCTCCACAAATGGGACATATTGTCCCATTTTTATCATCAAGAGAGTATTCTGTCAATGCTTCTTCGGGCTTCGTCCTCAGAATGACAGCAAGGGCGAGATCCCCCCTTTCGGGGATGCTCCGCGATCACGTTCGCTCGGGAAGAAGCTGTACCCTTCCCCCCGAAATGATACAATGCGGGCAATGAACGAGTTGCCAATCTGCCCGAGAAAAGGGGGAGCATCATGACAGTCTTCGCCCAGAGAATGAAAACCATGGAAAAATCGGCCGCCATCATCAGGGGCCTCTTCGGCGCCATGAACGATCCCGGCATCATCTCCTTCGGAGGAGGGGCCCCGGCCAGGGAAGCCCTGCCCATCGACATCGTCCGGGAGATAACGAACGAGGTGATCACCAGGGACGGCAGGGGAGTGGAGGCCCTCCAGTACGGCAACGTCATGGGCCTGCCGGACCTCCGGGACATCGTGGTCAGCGAGCTCCTCGCTCCCAAGGGCGTGGAGGCGGACGCCGGCAGGATTATCATCACCAGCGGCGGCCTGGAGGGAATGAACCTCCTCTGCCAGCTCTTCATCGACCCTGGCGACGTCATCCTGGTAGAGTCGCCCACTTTCGTCCACTGCGTGGAGATCTTCGAGATGTTCCAGGCCCGGTGCGTCAGCGTCGCCATGGACGAAAACGGCATGATCCCCGAGGACCTGGAGGCCAAGATCCGGGAGTTCCGGCCGAAGATGGTCTACGTCATCCCCACCTTCCAGAACCCCACCGGCCGCACCCTTTCCCTCGAACGGAGGAAGAAAGTGGCCGAACTCGGCAGCCGGTACGACACCATCATCCTCGAGGACGACCCCTACCGGGATATCCGCTACAGCGGGATGGACCTGCCCCCCATCAAGGCCTTCGACACCACGGGGCACACCGTCCTCGCCAACAGCTTCTCCAAGATCTTCTCCCCCGGCAGCAGGCTGGGCTATGTCCTCGCGTCGGAGGAGATCACGGCGAAACTCTTCGACGCCAAGACGGCCACCAACTCCCACACGTCCATGCTGCCCCAGGTCATCTGCGCCGAGTTTTTCAAGCGGGGGTACTACCCGGCCCACCACAGGATGATCTGCGACCTCTACCGGGAGCGGCGGGACGTCATGATCGAGTCCATCGACACATACTTCCCGAAGGGCACGGTGCGGACCTTCCCCGACGGGGGGCTCTTCACATGGGCCCGGCTTCCCGGTGGCATCAACACCACCGACCTGCTGGCCGAATCGCTGGCCTCTCCCGACGTGCGGGTGGCCTACGTGGCGGGGGAGGGCTTCTTCATCGAGGGCAACGGCATGGGGAACGACTGCATGCGGATCAGCTTCGGCGGGGTTCCTCCCGAGAAAATCCGCATCGGGGCCGAGCGCCTGGGCGGGCTCATCTGCAGAAAGCTGGAACAGGGGCTCAGCTGCGAGGCGTAAGAAATCCCCGTTCCTGAGCGCCATCCTGAAGCAAGAATCAGGGGGGCATCCTGAGGAGCGTTTTCCTCGCCGTTCGCGCAGCTTCCCGAAGGGGAAGGATCTCGTGAAAAAGGGCTTTTCATCTGACCCTGCAAAGGTCAGGGGAAACGGGATTCTCCCCTTCCTGTGCCCGGCGGGGTTCAGGGACTGTGACCGCTGCCCGGGATGACAACCTCATGAATATAGTATAATATGCAATGTATATGTTTTTTTGATGCACTGGAGGACGCCATGCTGCTGAAGGAACGGTATAAAACGAAGTCCGGTTTCGTGTACGAGCTGATGCGGGAAAAAATCGTGTCGGGGGAATGGCCCCAGGGGATGAACATCATCGTCGCCTCCGTGGCCAGGGATCTCGGCGTGTCGGCCATTCCCGCGCGGGAGGCCATGAAACTTCTCGAATCCGAAGGCCTCGTCGTGCAGGAACCCCACAAGGGTGCCCGGGTGACGGAGTTCGACCCCGAGAAGATCGTGGAGGTCATGTCCATCCGGGGTACCCTCGAGGGATTCGCCGCGAGCGCTGCCCTTCCTTTCCTGAACGCCGAGGCATTTGCCGACCTCCGCCGCAGGGTGGGGGAGATGGACGGCTACGTGCGCACCGGTGAGTGCGACCGGTTCATTGCGGCGAACAAGGAGTTTCACAGGACGATGTATTCAAAGGGGCCGTTCCCCATGCTGAACGAGATGATCTTCAAGCTCTGGGACGGAGGCGGATTCTCCCATATCGTCTTCGCGTTCCGCCCCGAGAGGATGGAGGTGGCCAACAACGACCACAACGCCATCCTCGATGCCCTGGAGAAGGGGGACGGCGAAGGCGCCGAACGCCTCATCCGCGAGCACAAGCTCGGTCTCGCGAAAGTGCTGTGCGACATGGGAAAAAAAGGGGCCTCCGCCCGTTGATCAGCGGGGAAGGGCCCTTTCTTCCGTCCAGCGGTTCCTGAGATCCCCTGCCTTCTGCCTTTCCTTTTTCGACATTTTTTCCCAGGCTTCTTCCTTCAGTTCTTCAGCATCGGCGACGGCCCGTTCGTCAGCCATGTCCAGGTAGGCCCACGCGGCCGGAAGGTTCCGTTCCACGCCGTTTCCGGAGAAATAAAGCGAGCCGAGGACGAACCACCCGAATTCGTTCCCCTGCTCCGCCGCCCGGCGTCCCCACCCTTCCGCGGCCCCGGCGTCTTCTTTCACTCCGTGCCCTTTCAGGTACATATAGGCCAGAAGCCCCTGGGCGAGAGATTCTTCCTCTTCGGCGGCATCGAGGGCGAGGAGGCGGGCCTTTTCGAGGTCTTCATCGGCGGCGACGCCTTCGTAATATATCCACGCGAGGGCGGCCTTGCCGAGGGAGCTGTCCTCGGCCGCAGCCCGTTCGGCCAGGTCGAGGGCCCTTTCGTCGTCCTCGTCCGCTCCCTCGCCGAAATAGCAGAGAAGGGCCAGAAGACCCATGCCGTCGGGGTCTCCCCCTTCAGCCGCCTTTTCCGCCCATTCCGCACATTCATCAAGGTCCCGTTCGATGCCCCACATCTCGCCGTCGTACAGCAGGCGGGCGAGGAGCCCCTGTATTTCCGGATCGGCGTCCGGTGCTGAGGATGCTTCCCTCAGGAGGCGGATTCCCGCCGAGGGATCCGCGAAGCCGTCTTCAAAGATTCTGATCAGGCCGAGAAGGGCCTTTGCCCCGGCATGTCCCCCGGCGGAGCCTTTTTCCAGCCATTCCACGGCTTTGCCCATGTCCTTCGGAACGCCGTCGCCGTCATAATACAGAGCCCCCACGGCAGTCTGGGCTTCGGGATCTCCCTTCCTGGCGAGTTCCAGGAGTTCGTCCGCTGCGGGCTCTTCTTCTCCCGGAGCTTCCGCCTGGGGGAGGGAGGGTGCGGGAAGGGGCGACGGGATTTTTCCGAGGACCGGTCCCTGGCTTGAGGCCTTGGGGGTTATCCCCGCCCTTCGGAGGAAATCCATTATCCGGTCAGCCGGGAGGGAAGCGTTGACGAACGCTCCCTCGTCTTCCTCGGTATAGCCCCAGGTGTTGATGCCCACTACTTCTCCGCGGCTGTTGACCAGGGGACCGCCGCTGTTCCCTGAGGCGATGGCTGCGGTGTGGATAATGTTCCGCCTGCCCTGCTTTTCGACGATGGCGCTGACGGTCCCCTCTGTATACACTACGGGAGGAGCGGTCCTGAGTTCACCGTTCAGAATTTCGTCAATGCTCTGGTCGAACTGGGTGACGAGAAGGGGAAAGCCCCAGGAGCTCACCCTGTCCATTCGGCTCACCCGGGGGGAGAAAACGAGGGTGGGAAGGGGGACCTCCGGCGAGAAACGAAGCAGGGCGAAGTCGTTCCCTCCTGCTTCGCCGCCGTATTCCCTGCGGACCAGAGTTGCCCGGACCGGTTTCTGGACCGGGTTGGCGAGAATGATCGTTCCCTTCCCGTCCACCACGTGGGCGTTGGTCACCACATATCCGTCGGCGACGACGAAGCCCGTCCCCATGCTGGCGGAATCTCCGTGGTCCACCAGGACGTAGACCACCGCCCGTTCCATGAGAGCGGCGACCTCCCGTCGACGGTCCTCGAGGAGAGCGAGAATGTCCGGGCCCTCCTGCAGGGCCGCCGCTCCGGGAAGGACCGGAGGAAGAAGCAAAAGGGCTGCGGCAAGGACGAGGGTGCGGGCAAGAGATTGTGCATCGGGTCGGTGAAGTGGTGGCATGGTTTTTCCTCCCTGGCGGTAGTCGTTTGGCTCATAGTATTCTCCTGGAGCGGGCGTGTCAAATCTTCCCAGATGGCGGGAGGTGGTATATAGTATTCCTGGCGATCTGAAAAAGCTGACTTTTCCGAAAGGAGCGATGGATGATGCTTACCAGGAAATTTATAGTCTGCCTGGCCGCGCTCGGGCTGCTTTATATTGCGGCCGCTGCCGCCTCGGCGGAGGTGGACCCCGTACTCGTCAGGATCACGGGATCATCCGTGAACATCCGCGCCGAGGGATCGAGGACCGGTAGGGTCATCGGCCGCTTTTCCGGCGGGGAGACCGCCGTGGTGATGCGGGAGGAGCAGGGGGCCGACCCTTTTCCCTGGTCCCTGGTGATTGCCAGGGTTCCATATCCGGATGGTCCCGTGGTGGAGGGATGGGTCTACGGCCAGTACGTGGAACCCCTTCCCCAGGGGGAGTGGTCGGGGAGTGTATCCGGAGCCCAGGGGCTTGCCTTTGACGCTTTTTACCTGGCAACCCAGGAGAGGTTCGGCAGCACCCCGGAAGAGGCGGTGCGTAAGCTGGGAAAGCCCCTTTCGCGGAACGACCGGGAAGTTCCCGGGCGGCATGATCCCTCCTACAGGGTGAAATTTACCGAGCTGTCCTATCCGGGGCTTGAACTCCGGTATTTTTCCACGAAGGACAGCAGGGCTCTCATCGGTGCCAGGGTGACGGAAGGGGATTACCTTCTCGGCAAGGCGGTCAGACTGGACGCTTCTCCCCGGCAGGTCTTGCTGGAGCTCGGTCCGCCCCAGTTCCAGGACGGCCCGGTCTTCGGCTGGTCCGACGAGGCGGATTACGCCTCCCTTGAGGTGACCTTTTCAAGCGGGAAGGCGCTCCTGGTGGATTTTTCAGTGGTACTCGACTGATCCGACGGCGGCCCTTTCTTCGGAGGGGCCGCTTTTCTTTTCCCGCCGGTGCTCCCGGTCCGGAACCTTTTTTCGGAGGTGTCCTTCATGAAACGACCCGCAATGCTCCTCCCCATACTTATTGCCTTTCTCCTTGCCTCCTTCGCCGGGAATCTGACGGCGTCCGGGGCCGTCCGGGAGAACGAATACTGGCTGAAGGTCAACCCCATCGGCAAACCCCCGGCCCAGCCTTCCGAAGCATACAGCCTTCTCGAGTCCAGGCTCCGGAACGTGCTGGCCGGCGATCTGGACGGCATGGAGTTTTTCCGGTCCCTCGGCCGGGACGGCATGGCCATGAAAGACGTGATGGCCTTCAAGGAGGAATTCATCCGTCTCCGGGGGGAGGAGCTGCGGAAGACGGGGGCCCTCTCCCCGGCGGACGCCCTTCCCGGAGCCCTGGAGGCATGGGAGCGGTCCTTCGGGGAAGCGGAACGGTCTCTCATGGACGTACGGCGGAAGGGTGTCGAGCGCGCCTTCGCCGAAGGGGTCCGTCGGTACAGGGACGCCCGTCCCGATTTTCCCTACCTCGTCCGCATGGATGCCGGGGCGTCGTCCGGTGAATTCTACCGGGACCTCAGGTTCGAGGGGGACATCGACATATCCACCCTGGCGGCCCAGGTGGAGAATGCCGCCGCCCTCAGGGATTTCATCTCTTCCGCCATCCGGGAGAGCTTCAATCTGGACATGACGTCCCTGGACGCCCTGGTGACCGCCCACCGGCAGGCCACCCTCGACGTGTACATCACCCAGCCCGCCGCGGACTGGGCGGAGATGGACTCCCTCAAAAGGGGGAGGCTGCAGGAGATCGTACTGGAAAACGGGGAGGTGGGCTACAGGGATGTAACCGACCCGGTGGAGCGGGTCTACATCTTTGCCAACCTGAAGAACAACCTCCGGATGAGGGGTGGCGCCCCGGACGACCTCGCCCGGCTCATGGACGAACCCCCGGACAGGATGACCTCGGACATGGAGCCGGCGGTGAGCCTGGAGATGCTCCGCCACATGACCACC
>JAPXRK010000070.1:0-7363 GCA_033813575.1 Synergistales bacterium | reverse complement strand
GATCTCAGGGCCGGGGATTCCGCCCTCGTCATGTGCCGGCCGGAGTCGCTGACCCTCCTCCCGCCGGGGGAGGGCATCCTGGACGGGAGGGTGACCACCAACGTCTACCTGGGGCACAGCATTGAATCCTTCGTCTCCACGGAGATGGGGGAAATCCTCGTCCAGGTGGACAACCCCGACGCCCGGCAGATCTTCTCCGAGGGAGAGGCCGTCTCAGTCTCCTTCATTCCGGAGCTCACCAAGGCCCTGCCAGCCGGGGAAGAATAGAATGCCGGAATACCTGAAAGTGGAAGTCTACCTCCCGGAGGAGTTCGTGTCCCCCCTACGGGACGCCCTGGACCGGGAAGGCTTTCTTCGGGAGGGGCACTACGCCGGAGTCATGGCGCTGCTGAACGTGACGGGGACGTGGATTCCCCTCGAGGGCGCCTCTCCCTACGACGGCGAGATCGGGAAACTCTCAAATGCGGCGGAAATCAAGGCGGAGTTCCGGTGCCGCTCCGCCGACCGGGAGAGGGTAGAAGCGATAATCCGGTCCGTTCATCCCTACGAGGTACCGGTGATCAATTTTATCCCCCTGGCGGACTGAAATGGAGGCGGGGTGCCCCTGATCCGGCACCCTGCCTTTTTTTGTCCGGCCGGGACGAAGCAGGAAATTTTGCCAGTTTTGTCTGGCCTTGTGATACAATATTCACAGTATCGCAAGCGTATTGAAAAAGAATAAACGGTTGATTCCCCCATTGGAATATGGATCAGCAAAGGAGGTGTTCGCTATGGGCGGAATCAGGCAGCGAATGGAAGCCTTCGCCCTGAAACGGCTCGTTTCCTTCCTTGATTCAGACCCGGAAAAAAATATCCCCCGCATTCTCCGCCAGCTGCAGCGTTTCGACAGGAATTCGCCCTACTCCTCCATTTTCCGCCGGATTTCCGGATTCGCCAAAGACCCCTCCAATAACTGGAATATCTTTATGAAAACCATCTATTCCGATTCCAGAATCGATCCGCACGTCCGGAAAAAGCTCTTCGAGAACTTCGTTCTCTACGCGGGAATTCTCGGCAAAAAGCAAAGGACTGCCATTTCCGAAGCCGAGGGATGCAATGTTCCCTGGGCTGTCCTGGTGGACCCCACATCGGCATGCAATCTCAGCTGCGTCGGATGCTGGGCTGCCCAATACGGACAGCGGTTCTCCCTGGAATATGAGATTCTCGACAGGATCGTCTCCCAGGGCAAGGAGCTGGGAACTTTCGTGTACCTTTTTACCGGAGGGGAGCCCCTTCTCAGAAAAGACGATATCCTGAGGCTCTGTTCCAGCCATGAAGACTGCGTTTTTTCCGCCTTTACCAACGGGACTCTCCTTGACGGGGATTTCGCCGATGCCATGCTCGAGGTCGGAAATTTTGTCCCGGCCTTCAGCATCGAAGGCTTCGAGGAAGAAACGGACATGCGGCGGGGAAGAGGAACGTACAAAGCGGTTCTCCGGGCCATGGACATACTGAGGGAGAAGCGCCTGCCCTTCGGTTTCTCCGCATGCTACCACAGAAAGAACACCGCCGTTATCGGCAGCGAACATTTTTTCGACGATATGATCGCCAGGGGATGCTTTTTCGGCTGGCTTTTCACATACATGCCTGTCGGGAAGGATGCCGTCCCTGAGTTGATGGTCACGGCCGAACAGCGGGAGTTCATGTACAGGAAAGTGCGGGAGTTCCGAAGGACAAAGCCGCTTTTCACCCTGGACTTCTGGAACGACGGAGACTACGTGGAGGGGTGCATCGCCGGGGGACGGTGCTATCTTCATATCAATGCGGCGGGTGACGTGGAGCCCTGCGCCTTCATCCATTACGCGAGCTCCAACATCCGGGACAATACGCTCCTTGAAGCCCTCAAGTCTCCGCTGTTCATGGAATACCGAAAAAACCAGCCCTTCAACCGGAACTATTTTCTGCCCTGTCCCCTGCTGGACAATCCGGGAAGGCTCACCGCGATGGTCCGCAATTCCGGGGCGTACTCAACGGAATTCTCCGCTCCGGAAGACGTGACCATCCTGACATCTAAATGCATCCCGGCGGCCCGGGCCTGGGCACCGGTTGCCGACAGGCTGAGGAACGAGACGGACCGAGGATGAAAAAACCCCGGAAAAAAACTCCGGGGTTTTCGGGAAATCCGTTTCTGCAGGTCTGATTTACTTCAGGATTCCGGCCTCTTTGAAATAGCGGAGGGCGCCGGGGTGGTAGGGAATCAGCATCTTGTCGGGCTCGGCCACGAGATCGGGACCGAAGCCGCGGACTGCCGCCGCGACGCTGCGGACAGCATCAAGGTTCTCATAGAGTGACTTGGTCATCTGGTAGACGAGGTCCTCGGGGATGTCTTCACGGGTAATGATGAGGTCGGCAGGGTCGCCGCAGGTCTCCACGTCATAGTCCTGGTTCGGGTAGGTTCCGGCCTTGAGGACCCTCTTGTCGACGAGGGGGTTGATCTTCTTCAGGGCCTGGTATCCCTCTTCCTCGATGGGGAGAATGATGACCTTTCCGGTGACCATCAGTTCGCTGATGGCCGAAGCGCCGGGAGTGAAGCCGAGGATGGCGCCCTGAATCAGTCCGTCGGACATCATGTCGACGGCCTGGCTGGCTTCCACGTACTCGGGTGTGATGTCCTTGTAGGTGAGGCCGTAGGCCGCGAGGATCTCCCTGGAGTCGAGCTCGCCGCCGCTCCCCACGGGGCCGACCGCGACTCTCTTGCCCTTGAAGTCCTTGATTGACTTGATGCCCTCGTCCTTCAGGGCCACCACGGTCTTGGCATCGAACATGACGCCGCCGGTGAGGGCCCGGAGCCAGGCATGAGGTTTGCCCTCGTACTTCTCCAGACCGTTGAAGGCACGGTATGCCTCGTTGGCCCTGCAGACCGCCACTTCGATGTCCTTGGTCCGGATCATGTCGATGTTCTGGACCGCCCCGGCAGTGGCGATGGCGACTGCCTTAATGTCCTTGATGTTGGCGTTCCACACCTTCGCCATGGCCATGCCCACCGGGTAGTTCATACCCCCCACTCCAGCGGTTCCCATGGTGATATGGGTCACAGCGAACGCCGCCCCCGCGAAAAGGAACGTGAAAAGTATCCCAGCCGCAACGATCAGGTTTCTTCTGCCTTTCAACATCTTGTCTTCTCCTCCTTCCGGGCCGCAGCCCTCTTAAGTGGGATTCCCCCACGGATTTGTTACACCGGCAGGTCAATCGGCTCCCCTTCGGTAAACTATTCCCTGCCGCTCACCCCCCTTTTCTTCAAAACAACGGCCCAAGCAATGGCAACAGCGGCAATGCCGAAACCGGCGATATCGGAATACAAACCAGGGGCCATGAGCAACACCGCCCCTCCGAAAAACAGGACCCGAAGCAGCCAAGGCAGGTTGCGGAAAAGGTACCCTTCGACCGCGACCGCGAGAAGCGCCGTCCCTATGAGGCCGGTGAATGCCGCCCATGCGATGACCATCGCGCTGTCCGCAATCAGAATGACGGCAGGAGCGTAGATAAAGAAGAAAGGAACGATGAATCCCGCGAGAGCAAGCTTGAAGGCGGCCCACCCCACCTCGTTCGTTCCCGCACCGGACATGCCCGCCGCAACGTAGGACGCCAGGGCAACCGGGGGGGTGACGGTGGAGAGACAGGAGAAGTAGAAGACGAAGAAGTGGGCCTGAAGGCCGGGAACGTTCAGTTCTGCGAGAATGGGGACTGCGATGGTGGCGGCGATGATGTAGCAGGCGCTCGTGGGGAGTCCCATGCCGAGGACGATGGAGACCACCATGCAGAGCACCAGGGTGACGAAGAGGCTTCCCTGGGAAAGGGCCACGATGTTGTCTGCGAGTATGATGCCGATGCCCGTCATGGACAGCACCGCCACCACGAATCCCGCGTTCGCCATGGCCACGCTGAGGCTCAGGCACGACCTGGCCGAAGAAACCGCCAGGGGAATGAGCTTGTTGACGCCCATGCGGGTTTCCTTCCTCAGGAAGGAAAGGATCCAGGTCACGAGGATCGAATAGAACGCTGCGTACAGGGGGGTGAAGCCCTCCATGAGCAGGACGACGAGGATGATGATGGGCAGGAACATGTGGCCGTACCGCAGGATGGTTTTCTTCGCATCGGGGATGTCTTCCTTCGCCAGGCCTCTCAGGCCTATCTTGCGTGCCCGAAGGTCAACCTGGAAAAAGACCGCCGCGAAATACAGGATTGCCGGGATGATGGCGGCCGCAGCGATGGAGATATACGGAATGCCCAGGAACTCCGCCATGATGAAGGCTCCTGTGCCCATGATGGGCGGCATGATCTGCCCGCCGGTGGAGGCTGCGGCCTCCACCGCACCCGCAAAATAGGGCTTGTACCCTATCTTTTTCATGAGGGGAATGGTAAAGGCTCCCGAAGTGGCCACGTTGGTCGCCGCACTGCCGCTGATCATGCCCACGAGAGCGCTGCCGATGACGGCAACCTTTGCCGGTCCGCCCGCCATGCGCCCCCCGAGAGCGAGGGAGACGTCGTTGAAGAGCGTGCCGAGGCCGCTCTTCTCAAGGAAGGACGAGAAGACGATGAACAGGACCAGGTATGTGGCCGCGATGCCGATGGGGAGGCCGTAGATTCCCTCCGTGGTGAGGTACATCTGGTAGATGATCCGCTGGATGGTGTACCCCCTGTGAGAGAGGACTCCCGGGATATATCTTCCGAAAAGGGCGTAGAGGAGAAAAATGACGGCCAGGATGAGCAGTCCCTTCCCCGCCACCCTGCGGCACGCCTCCAGAACCAAAAGTATCGCGACGGCGCCGAAATAGTAGTCCCTCTGGAGGGCCACTCCTCCCCGGAGAGCGAAGGCGTCAACGTTGAGGACGGTATAGCCGCATACCGCTATGGAAGCCGCAATGAGAACCATGTCCACGAAACTTGGCCTCGTCTGGATCGACCGCTTCGACGCCGGATAGTACATCCACACCAGGCAGAGGATGAAGCCGAGGTGAATGGCCCTGTGTTTGAACATGGGCGGCATGCCAAACCTCGAGGTGATGAGGTGGTACAGGACAAACACGCAGGACAGGACGATGATAGCCGTTGTCCAGAAAGGAGCCATCTCCGTCCGGTAGCTGCACTCTTTGGTGGCTTTCCTCAGGACGGCTTCCCCCTGGGTTGCCGGCTCACACTCGTTGACGCCGATTTCCTTAGCCATTCGATTCCCTCCAAAGTGATGAACTGATAAGTTGACACAAAGCCCCTTTTATTTGATGCATAATATATTCTATACGTACCGAAGGGGAAAAGCAAAATGTATAATGTATTCATGGGGAGGGGGATAAAAAAAGCAGGCCCCAAATCCGGGGCCTGCTTCAAAAAAGGAAAATCAGGACTGCTGCGGCAGTTTTTTCACCGAACGCTTCTGCAGGAACCACATGCAGGCCAGTATCACAAGTCCGATGCTGTCGGTCATGATTCCCGGGAAAATGAGGGTGATCGCCGCACCGAAGAGAACGACCCGCTCCAAGAAGTGGAGGTCCCGCATCCAGTATCCTGAACCTGCGAGAGCGAGTGCAAAGGCGCCCAACAGCGACGTCGCCATCATGAGGGCGATTTCCGGAACCGTGGTGTCGATGAGGAGGAGTCCCGGATTGTAGGCGAAGATGTAGGGGATCATGAACCCGGCCATGGCGAGCTTCAGCCCTGTAAATCCTGTTTTTACAGGGTCAGCGCCCGCAATGCCCGCGCCGGCGTAGGCTGCGAGGGCTACCGGCGGGGTAAGGTCTGCGACGATGCCGAAGTAGAAGATGAAGAGGTGGGCCGCCATAATGGGCACGCCGAACTTCATGATGGCGGGAGCCGCCATGGAGGCGAGCACGATGTACTTTGCCGTGGTGGGAAGGCCCATACCCAGTATGATGGAGGCGATCATGGTGAGGACAAGGGTGAGGAAGAAGCTGCCTCCGGAGAGCACCACGATGCCGTTGGCGATCTTCAGTCCCACGCCGCTCAGGGTGACCACGCCGATGATGATTCCGGCGCAGGCACAGGCGGCGGAGACACCTATTGCGGAGCGGGCGCCGCTTTCAAGGGCATCGAAGATATCCTTCAGGCTGAGCCTGGTATTTTTCCTCATCATGGCGATGGCGACCGTCACGATGATGCAGACGAGCGCCGCTCTCAGGGGGGTGTATCCCTTGACGAGGAGGTAGACGATGACAAAAAGCGGGAGAAGGAGGTGCCAGCCTTCCGCGAACACCTTTTTCAAATCGGGCAGCCGGTTCCTCGGTATTCCCTGGAGACCGAGCCGCTTCGCCTCGAAATGGACCATCAGGCCCACGGCAAGGTAGTACAGGATTGCCGGAAGCGCGGCCGCAATGGCTATTTCAATGTAGGCAATGCCGATAAACTGGGACATGACAAAGGCTGCGGCTCCCATGATGGGGGGCATGAGCTGGCCGCCGGTGGAGGCGGCGGCTTCCACAGCCGCGGCGAATTCGGGCTTGTATCCTATGCTCTTCATCAGCGGAATGGTGAAGGTTCCCGTGGTCACGACGTTGGCCACGGAACTGCCCGAAATGGTCCCGAAAAGTCCGCTGGCAAGAACGGCGACCTTTGCGGGCCCTCCGACTCTGTGGCCTGTTGCAGCCAGGGCAAGGTCGATGAAAAATTTCCCGAGCCCGGTCTTATGAAGAAAGGCTCCGAAGAGAATGAAAAGGTACACGAAGGTGGAGGCGACACCCACGGGCATCCCCAAAATTCCCTCCGTCGTGACGTACATGTGAGTGATGATCCTGGTGAGGGAGAAGCCCCGGTGGGCGAACATGCCGGGGAAATAGGGCCCCCAGTACGCATAGGCGAGGAAGACCATGGCGACGAGGGTGATGGGGAGTCCGACCACCCTGCGGGACGCTTCGAGCACCAGCAGGATGCAGGCTGCGCCGAACACTATATCCCATGTAGTGGGAAGGCCGGCCCGCATCATGAGATCGTGATATTCAATCACGACATAGGCGCCCACTGCCAGCCCGAGAACGGCGAAGAAAACATCCGTGGGCTTCATGCCGGTCTTTCTCTGGCTCAGCCTGGCCGGGTAGAGAAGGTACACGAGGACGAGGACGAACCCGAGGTGGACGGAGCGCTGGATCTGGGCTTCAAAGACCCCGAAGGCCGCAGTGTAGAGCTGGAACAGGGAGAAAAGTATGCATACCGCTTTGACTAAAGTTTCCCAGGAAGGGCTCAGCGTGCGGGTTGTCGATTCCCTGTCGTACTTCTCAAGGATTTTTTCAACGTCAATAGTTTCAGATGCTTTTTCCGCCGCGGAAGAATCAAGAATTTCTTCCTGCGGTTTGATATCGTTCTTGTCCACCATGAC
>JAPXRK010000069.1:0-7392 GCA_033813575.1 Synergistales bacterium | reverse complement strand
TTTTGCTTCCAGAAAAACGTCCCCGGGTGTCATTTCTCTCCCGGCGATTTCGATTGCAGACGAATGACAGGCAGCTGCGCATTTCCCGCAGAGTGTACATTTCGCCTTGTCGTGGCAGAGCAGGCCGTCTGCATTCCTGCTCCATGCGCCCGTCGGGCAGACGGCTATGCAGCGGCCGCACCCGATGCACCGGTTGGGATGACGAAAAAGGATGGGCTGAGGGGACATGCCTTCCGGGTTATGGCACCACCAGCAGGAAAGGGGGCATCCTTTCAGAAAGAACGTGGTCCGTATTCCCGGTCCGTCATGTATGGAATATCGCTTTATATCGAAGACGAGTCCATTGTTCATTCTTTCTCCTCTGCCAGGCTCAGCCCATCCTACGGTGATCATGCCCTTTCCACGGCCTTCCGGCACGATCCCGGAAGGCCGTGGAAAGGGGCTGTCAAGCCCCGGGCGTTCCGCCGTTTCTTTCGTCGGTGTCAGCATTTGCACGGTCAGAATTCCTTCGACAGAGAGCTAGACGACATTCGACTCCCTGATGTGCTCACCTCTGGTAAACCGCCTGTAGTCTAGCATTGAAAAGTCAATGTCCGGTTTTTTCCCTGTGATGTGCTGGGCGAGAATCTTCCCTGCCACGGGAGCGAGCATAAAGCCGTGCCCCGAATAGCCCGTGGAATGGTAGAAATTTTTCACGTCTGTTTCCCCGATGATCGGCTGGGCATCCGGGGTCATATCATACATTCCGGCCCACTGCCTGGCTATCCTGATCCCCTTGGTCCGCGGCAGGAGCCTGACAAGGATTTTCGACATTTCCTCGATGAATTGCCAGGTACTCTTGTTCTGAAAGTCCTCCGGGTGTCCTGCGGGGCTCATGCCGCATATGATGGAACCGTGAGGTCTCTGCTGGATGTAGTAATTGCCCGAGAAGCTCATGAGCATGCACGGGCAGACTCCCGGTGCGACCGGCTCGGTGATCATGATCTCATGCCGCTCCGCCCAGTTGGGGATTTCGATTCCCGCCATGCGGGCGATGAACTGCGAATAGGCACCCGCACAGTTTATCACCACAGGGGCATGAATCGTTCCTCTGTCCGTCTCAACGCCCTGTACCACACCCCCGTCAACAAGTATTCCGGTGCATTCGGTGTGCCTGTGGCACGTGACGCCAAGTCCTTTCGCGGCTTCGAGATAGGCGAAAGTGGTGAGGAAGGGGTCGGCATGACCGTCTCTTCCGTGGAAAAAGAATCCCACGGCGTCGTCGGCGGCAAGCCCCGGGCATATTTCCCTGGCTTCCTTCAGACTGATCTGCCGTGACTTTATTCCAAGGGAGTTCTGGAGGTCCATTCCCGTCCGGAGGGTCTCCAGCTCTTTTTCATTGTAGGCAACGAGCAGGTAGCCTCCCTGGTTGAGACCTACCGACATCCCCAGCTCCTGGTCGAGCTGCTCGAAAATGTCAAGGGCGGCAATGCCGAGGCGGCAGTTCATTTCCGTTCCCCACTGGGCCCGGATTCCTGCACCGCATCGGCCTGTGGAGCCGCCGCAGATGGTGCCCTTTTCGATGAGAACGATGTTCTTCATGCCGTTCCGGGCAAGATAATAGGCTGTCGATACGCCGATGATTCCGCCTCCAATGATAACGACATTGGCGGTGTTCTTCCATTCCATCATTCGTCACCCTCCTCTGCGAGCAGGCCGATCCTGATTGGTTTTGCAGGAGGTCGAACCGTTGCCGGTTCTATTGCGGTGATTGGCTTTCCCGTTTTTTTCGCAATCTCTCTCATAAGGATGTCCTGACAGCCTCTGCCCTGGCAGGGACCCATGCCGACGCGGAGAACCCTCTTGAGCTCTTCCACGGTGTCATATCCCCTGTCGATCCACTTGCGGATTTCCTCGAGAGTCACTTCCTCGCAGCGACATACGTAAATCTCCTCAGATCCGGGATGTTCCTTCTGCATGGTCATTTCACCGCCCTGATTGTCCGGAATTCGCCGACTATTTCTTTCGGAGCCGAAACATGGATGACATAGGTTCTGTCTTTCTTGGGCTGAGTCACGTTTTCCACGGTGCCTTCCGCAATGCATTCACCTGTCCGGTTCAGGCACTGGACTTTTTGTCCCTTTTCCGGAAGGGGGAGCATTTCATAGGGGAGCTTGAAAAGCGCTTTGTCTTCGGAAAAGGTGAGATCGATTACGAAGCACGCAAGCCCCGGACAGGAAGCCACGCAGAGGGTGCATCCAGTGCACAGCGTGTGATCAACCTTCGGGGTGTCGTTAATGTCGGCAAAGGGACGGATCGCTCCCGTAGGGCAGCTGGTATGGCACGGATTGCAGGGAATGCGCTGGGGGCACTCGATGACGACGACTCCCCCCTTTTTCGATTCCCAGAGCTTGCGGTCCGGCAGAACGGCACCATCCCGTTCGCCGGTGAGGACACCACTGTTGAAGAGGTCGAGAGCATCAGCCATTGGATACATCCTCCCATCTGTTGACAAGCACGCATTCGAGCCCCTGGCAGATCCGCGCCCCGGCCTCTCCTGACCTGAGAGCCTGGAGACGTCCCCAATACTCGTCAAGTTTCCCGTGTTCCGTAGGGTATCCAAGGTCTGCAGCCGCCGAAAGGCCGGCTATTCTTCCCTCAACCATGGCGGCGCTTGCCTCTTCGATTCCGCTTGCGTCGCCGGCGGTGTAAAAATCCGGATTTGAGGTTCTCATTGCCCTGTCCCGCCTCGCCACAAGACCGCACAACTGGGGAACATACATCATCTTGCATCCCGCCTGGGAAAGAATCTCAGTGGTCGGTGAAAGGCCGACGGCTATGCAGATGACGTCACAGTCCACGTACGTTTCTTCGCCCACCGGTTCGAAGCGGTCGTTGAGCGCCGTGATGTACGCTCCGGTAATGCCCCTCTCCCCCACGGCTTTCCTTATGGAGTGACGCAGAAGAATAGGGACGCCCATCCTGCGGATTTTTGCGGCATGGACCCAGTAACCTCCAACCCTAGGCGCAGCTTCGACAATGGCGGCGACTTCCACGCCGGCCTGCATGAGCTGGTAACTCACTATAAGTCCGATATTGCCCGCTCCGACCATGAGAACCCGTTTCCCCGGGACTACCCCGTAGACGTTCATAAGGGTCTGAACGGCTCCTGCACCGTAAACGCCGGGAAGGTCATTGTTTGGGAACGGAATGAGCCGTTCCTGGGCACCGGTAGCCACTATCGTTTTTTTCGCGTTGATGTGGAAGAATTTTTCTTCCCCGCGCATGGCGGTGAAGGTGCCGTCTTCTGAATAGAAGCCTGTGATGGTGGTGTTGGTGTGGATTTCAACGTTTTCCTTGCAGGAGTCTATTTCGCTCAAAAGGATGTCGGCGATTTTGAACCCCCTGGTTCCCGCATATTCGTCCTTGCTGCCGAAAAACTTATGGGTCTGTTTTACGAGCTGTCCGCCGAGATGCAGATCGCTTTCCGCTACCATGACCTTTGCACCGGCTGCAGCCGCTTCCGCTGCAGCGCTCAGGCCCGCCGCTCCTCCGCCGATAACGAGAATTTCAGTCGAGAGAGTTTTCATCGCGTCATCCTCATTCCTCTGTCTCGGGAACGCAGCCCTTGCCGTGCTGGGTTTCCACTTTCATTCCGGGCTTCAGGGGAGTGATGCACGTCCTGACGTTTGGAACCCCGTCCACCACCATGAAGCAGCTGCTGCATTTTCCTATGGCGCAGAAAAAGCCCCGGGGCCTGTGCATTTCAGCCGTTTCGCGGTAGACCCTAATCCCGTTCGCATGAAGGGCCATGGCGATCGGCTCCCCCTCATATCCTTCCATTTCCCTGCCGTCGAAGAAAAAGCTGACTCTTTCTCCTTTCGGGAAATCAAGGATCGGATGTTCATCGATCAAATCCATGGTCCCGCGGCCTCCTCCAGGATTACTTTTCTCATCCAAGCCTGTTTTCCTCCTTCCAAGCACACCTCAATTTCACAACATGGAACAATGGCCTGTTGCGGAAAAACTACTGGAATCAGGAGCACAAATGGCTGTTTTGACGGACATGAAGTGATGGGCAGAAATATCCCCTCCGGAGAAAATGGGTGACGGAGAATGCTTTTGTGTGTTCAATTGTGTTCCGGGGAATCGAATTTGTCAAGGATAAGTTAAAATTTTGGGCACATTCAACTATTTCACAAATGGTTCGTAAGGATTTTTGATAACGCGCCTTTCTTCAGTGGGAGGCAGGATATTTTGCTCCGGACGAAAATTTGAAATAGAATAGAATGCGTTTTCATGAGAGTGGAATGATTTTCAAGAAAGAGGTGATCCGGTATGTTTCTTATGAACAGCAGCCACATGCTTTCCTGTTTCTCTTTTCCCGGAATGATGGATGCCGCCGAAGATGCCATGAAAGCGGCCGCTTGCGAGAAGGATGGAGCCGTCACAGTTCCCCTGAGGACTGCGGTTCTCAGAGATAAAAATTCTCTCCTTCTCATGCCCTGTCTTGCGGATGACCTCTGGGGCCTGAAAGCTCTCACGATCTTTCCCGACAATCCAGCCCGTTCCCGGCCTTTTCTGAACGGCCTTGTACTCCTTTTCGACGGGACGGACGGCGCTCCCCTTGCGCTTTTGGACGGAAGAACGCTGACCGCCCTGAGAACGGGATCGGTGGGCGGTGCTGCGGTGCGCGCCCTTGCGCGAAAAGATGTACGGTCCCTTGGCCTTGCCGGGGCGGGAACCCAGGGATACTGGCAGGTCCGGTTCGCCTGCGAGGTTCGTTCCTTTTCAGAGGTCCGTATTTTCGACGCCCTCCCGGAGAGTGCTGAAAGAGCTGCCGAAAGGCTCGCAAAAGATCTGCCTGGCATTACCGTTTCCCCGTGCAGGGATGCTGCGGAGCTTGCCCTTTCTTCCGATGTGATCATTACCGCGACAACGGCGAAATCGCCGGTTTTTCCTGATGACAGGCGTCTCTTTTCCGGAGGCAAGTGCATCATCGGCATCGGCTCCTATACGCCGGAGATAAGGGAATACCCCGATGCCCTTTTCGCGGAAGCGGGGCAGGTGTATGTCGATACGGAGCATGCTCTCTCGGAAACGGGAGATCTCATCAGCCCGCTTTCAAGGGGAGTGTTTTCGAAAGAAATCATCCGTCCCCTTTCGGATCTCCTCCTTGCGGAAAAAAAGGAGGCATCTGGTTCCGGAACAGTTTTCTTCAAATCCGTCGGGCTTTCGGTGTTCGATCTATACGCCGCGAAAACCTTGCTGGAGAGGGGAAAATCGACGGGAAACGGCATATATTTCGATCTGTAACCTCCTCTTCCGAAAGACCGGGGAACGGCTGCCCTTGGACTGGAGCCGTTCCCCGTTTCGATGCAGTTCAGGGAACCGGTGCGGCGGCGAAGGTTTTTCTCAGGACTGGGGACCCCATTTCCTGGCCCATTCGAACATTCCCACGGCACAGGCGACGCTTGCGTTCAAAGAACCGGTTTCACCCGTAAGGGGTATCCGGACTATTTCGTCGCAGGTATCGGAGACAAGCCTTGACAGTCCTTCACCTTCGGCCCCGACGACAAGGGCTGTTCTTTCCGGCATGGGTTCAGACCAGAGGGAACGGCCCATCCTGTTGTCCAGGCCTATGGTCCAGAAACCCGACTCCTGGAGTTCCTTGACCGTCTGGACAACATTGTTCACACCCACCATGGGGAGTCGCAGTGCCGCCCCTGCGCTCACCTTGACCACCGTGCCCCCGGGGAGGGCTCCCCTGCGCTTGGGAAAGAGGACTCCTTTTGCACCGCACGCTTCAGCCGTTCGGGCTACGGCCCCAAGGTTGTGGGGATCCTGGACGTGATCGAGGACGACCACGAGGAGAGGACCCCCGGAAGGAAGAGACGAGAGGAAATCCCCGAGCTCGGCCATGGATACCTCGCTGCTCCTGCATGCGACCCCCTGGTGGTTTACCGGGCCGCAGATCTCTGAAAGGACCTCGGGTGCGACAGCCTGGACCACTACCCCGCCTTTTTCCGCCAGTGTTTTTATCTGCCGGGCAAAGGATTCGCTCACATTTTTTCCGAGGAAGACTTTCTGGACCCTGTCTGGGGACTCTTTCAACAGCTGGAGCACGACCTGCCTCCCCCAGTTGAGGTCTTCGCTTCTTTTCCTTTCGAAACGGGGTGCGGCGGAACCGGCTTCTTTACCGATACTCCTGCCCGATGGCCTTTTCCCCTCTTTTCTTTCCATTTTATCCACTTTTTTTCATCCTTTCACCGATTTGATCGGAATACTCCCTGAGGAACCGTGCTGTATAGCCTTTGGAAGAGTGAACGAGGTCTTCCGGCGTGCCTGCCGCGACGAGCCGTCCTCCTCCGTTCCCTCCCTCCGGGCCGAGGTCGATAATATAATCCGCGGACATGAGAACATCCAGGTTGTGTTCGATGAGGATGACCGTGTTTCCCTGGTCAACGATTTTGTTGATGATGACCAGAAGCTTTTCCACGTCCGTGTAGAAAAGACCGGTGGTCGGTTCGTCCAGAAGGTACAGGGTCGGCCCCGAAAACTTCTTGCTCAGTTCCTTGGACAGCTTTACTCTCTGGGCCTCCCCTCCGCTGAGGGTGAGTGCCGATTGGCCGAGTTGGATATAACCAAGCCCCGCTTCGGCAATAAGGTTCAGCTTGGAGGCGATTCTCGGGATGTCCCTGAAGAACTGCAGGGCCTCATCCACTGTCATGTCCAGCACGTCGGAGATGGATTTTCCCTTGAACTTCACTTCGAGGGTTTCCCTGTTGTATCGTTTGCCCCCGCAGACCTCGCAGGGAACGTACACGTCGGGCAGAAAGAGCATGGAAACCTTTGTGGATCCGCCGCCGCCGCATGCTTCACACCGTCCCCCCCTCACGTTGAAGCTGAACCTGCCTGGAAGATATCCCCTCAGCTTCGCTTCGGGGAGTTCGGCGAACAGTTCCCGGATGAGGGTGAACAGTCCCGTGTAAGTGGCCGGATTCGACCGTGGAGTCCTTCCAATGGGGCTCTGGTCGACGAGAATGATGTTTCGAAATTGCTCCCATCCCTCAATGCTTTTGTGGTTTCCCGCCCGTTCCCGGAAATCCCTGTCCAGGTGCCGTCTCATTCCCTTATAGAGCACGTCATGGATGAGGCTGCTCTTCCCTGATCCTGAAACCCCTGTTACCGTGATGAAGAGCCCCGTCGGGAACTCCACATCGATGCCTTTCAGATTGTTGTGCCTGGCTCCTTTTATGGTCAGGGTGGCTTTGGGCCTCCTTCTCTCCTTCGGCCGGACGATGCCGTTGCATTCACCCCGAAGATAGGGGCCGGTGAGGAACGGCGACCGGACTGCCTCTTCGTACTCCCCGGCAAAAACGATATTTCCTCCTCCCTCTCCCGCACCGGGTC
>JAPXRK010000068.1:0-7490 GCA_033813575.1 Synergistales bacterium | reverse complement strand
TTACTCACCCGTCCGCTACTAACATACACTTCAGCAAGCTTCCATGTATGCCCGTTCAACTTGCATGTGTTAAGCACGCCGCCAGCGTTCGTCCTGAGCCAGGATCAAACTCTCAAATAAATAGTAACAGGACCTCGCTTGCATCTTTATGCACTGTATTCTTTTTTCAAGTTCCGGTGTCGCCCCGTGAGGCAACGGCGAAGAATATACCACGCCCAAAAGGGTTTGACAAGCCCTTTTTTTCATTTTCCACAAAAAAAATTTTTCCCGAGGGTGGTATAATCAGTCAGAATATGATGCAACCTGATTCCGATGCGTCCCCGAGGGGATGTTTTCTGCTTGTAAGGAGGTACACCATGTCCCGTGTTTCCAGCTCGTCTTCAGAGAGAGAACCGTCGTCTTCGGGACGACGGAAGGAGAAACCGCCCAAGAAACGATCGCTGCTCAAGTCGCTGTTTCTCGTACTGTTTTTAGTGGTTCTTGTTGCCGGGGCGGCTGTATCCGTCTTTCTGACCCTCTACCTGAGGGATATTTCCGAGGACTTGCCCTCCGCCACGGAGATGCTGGCCCACAAGGCCAACGTGGCGAGCGTGATCTACGACAGGAACGGCGAACCGGTGGCCCGGCTTTTTACCGAAAACCGCCAGCCGGTTGAGCTCCGCAGCATTTCCCCGTGGATCATCAAGGCCACCCTCGCCGCTGAGGACTCTTCTTTTTATCAGCACGGCGGGATCCGCCTCCTTTCCATTGCCCGCGCCTTCGTGGAAAACGTTACGAACCGGGGGGTCAAGCAGGGAGGAAGCACCATTACCCAGCAGCTTGCCCGGAACCTGTTCCTTTCCCAGGAGCGGACCCTTGAACGGAAAGCGAAGGAAGTCATCCTCTCCATCCGTATGGAGCAGCTTTTCACCAAGGACCGGATCATGGAGATGTACCTGAACACGATTTACTTCGGCCACGGGGCATGGGGTGTGGATACGGCGGCACGGACCTATTTCGGCAAGCCTTCCTCGGAGGTCACCCTTTCGGAGGCGGCCATTATTGCGGGCCTGATTGCGGCGCCAGGTCGGTACAGCCCCCTGTCGAACTTCGAGAATTCAAAGATGCGGCAGAAGTACGTGCTGGACAGGCTGCTGACCCTGGGGTGGATCAACGAGAAGGAACGGGACGAGGCCTACGCAGCCGAGCTGGAGTTCAAGCATGTTCCCAACAAGGTGCAGGAGTTCAACCGGGCGCCCTATTTCGTGTCCCACCTGCTGTTCAACGAGCTGCTGCCGAAGTACGGGCCCGACCTGGTCTATTCGGGAGGCATGGAGATTTATACCACCCTTGACCTGAAGATGCAGGAGGCCGCCGAGAAGGCCATGAAGGGCCTGAAGAGCCAGGGGGCCATCGTGGGCATGGACCCGGAGACGGGGGAAGTGCTGGCCATGGTGGGAGGCCACGATTTCGCCGTGAGCAAGTTCAACCGGGCGACCCAGGCATTCCGTCAGCCGGGTTCGGGCTTCAAGCCCGTGGTGTATGCGGCGGCCTTCGAGTCTGGGCTGCTGCCGTCGGACCACTTTCTGGACATGAAGATCGAGTATGAAAAGAAGGGGCCGAAAATGACCACATGGTCACCGGAAAATTACAGCGGCAAGTTCAGCGGCGAGGTGACCCTCGAATACGCCCTGATCCATTCGATAAACACGGTGGCGGTCCGGCTGATCGACTATGTGGGAGCGAAGAATATCCTGAACACGGCACGGAATCTCGGGATCACGTCGCCCCACGTGCCCGCCGACCTGTCTCTCGCCCTGGGGACGGCAAGCATCACACCCCTGGAGATGACGGTGGCCTTCTCCGCCTTCGCCAACAACGGCAAGACGGTGACGCCCCTGATGATACGGGAGATCCGGTCCGGGAACGGCGATGTGCTCGAGACGCGGAGCCCCGCTTCGACTCGGGGGATTTCTCCCGAGACGGCGGTGACGGTGCGGTCCATGCTGATCGATGCCGTCCGTGCCGGAACGGGGACCCGGGCCCAGATCAAGGACAGGGAGACCTTCGGCAAGACGGGTACGACCAACGATTACAGCGACGCGTGGTTCCTCGGCGGCGTTCCGGGACTGACGGCGGTGGTGTACGCAGGAAACGACGACCACAAGCCCCTTGCCAAGAAGGGCGCCACGGGCGGAGTCATCGCCGCGCCGGTGTGGAAGGCCTTTGTGGACGAAGCGGTGAAAGGCCGGGACCTTCCCCTGAAGTTCTCCGTTCCCGAAGATGCGAAGGTCGAGAATGTAAAGATCTGCAGGAAGTCGGGATTCCGGGCGATCAAGGGATGCTCCGCGGTGAGCATTTACATGAAGAAAAACGAGGCCCCGAAGACGAACTGCCCCATCCACGGCGGAGACATGTACGCCAGTACGCAGGACCCGAACGCCCCGCGGCTGATCCTTGTGCATAACGACAGCGAGACCTATGCGTCGTCGGGCCTCTACACCGACGCCGGGACTACGGCGCCTCCTCCCGAGACTGGGCCCGTGAAGGTGAGCAAGCCGACGGGTCCTTCCGAGGCTGTGGCGCCTTCGGACATGGCCTACAAGGACCCGAACCCTGCTGATTCCGTGGAGGACAAGTACCAGAAACTGCTGAAGCAGTACGGGATTTCGAACTGACGTTCCGGAAGGGAAACAGGGCCCCGAAAGGGGCCCTGTCTTTTGGGAATGAACAGAAAACCGGAAGCGGGATCCTCCGCTTCGCTCAGGATGACAAAAACGTTGTCATTCCGAGGCCGGTTTCATGGCCGAGGGATCTCGGGGTTCGGAACTCCAAACCCAAAACGAGATCCCTCCTCGCTCCGCTCGTTCGGGATGACAAGCCTAAGAGCAGATCCTTCCCCTCCGGGGACGCGATCTCTCCGCTCAGGATAACAGCAAAAGCGAGATTCCTCGTCGCAAAAGACTGCTCCTCGGAATGACAATTCTTCCCCCCTACACCCTGCCCCGTATGCCGTCCAGGATGATCTTCTGCTCGGCCGAGGCAACGATGCGCCGAGTGTAGTCAAGGGCGTCGGGATTGACGCTGATGCTGTCAATTCCCATGGCGACGAGTTTTTCGGCGAAGTCCGGGTAGACGGAAGGGCCTTCGCCGCAAATGGAGCACGGTATGCCCGCTTTCCGGGCAGCCCGTACGGTCATGGATATGGCCTCCAGGACGGAAGGGTGACGCTCGTCGAAGTAGCCCATGCCGTCGAGCTTGCCGGAATCCCGATCCACGCCGAGAATAAGCTGGGTGAGGTCGTTGCTTCCGATGGTGAATCCGTCGCAGAGGGAGGCGAACCGGTCGGCCTGCAGCACGACCGAAGGTACTTCCACCATGAGCCAGACCTTGAAGGACGGGCCGGAGACGAGCCCTTCGGACTCGAGGATGGCCCTGACCTTCTCCATTTCCCACAGGGTCCGAACGAAGGGGATGATGACCGAGAGGTTGGTGAGGCCGAAGGTGTCCCTGACTTTCTTCACGGCGCGGCATTCGAGGCGGAAGCCCTGTTCGTAGTCGGGGGAGACATACCGGGACGCTCCCCGCCAGCCGAGCATGGGGTTGGATTCAAGGGGCTCGATGTCCTGTCCGCCCCGTAGCTTGCGGAAGTCGTTGGTCCGGAAGTCGCTGAAACGCATGAGCACCGGCCTGGGGGAAAAACCCGTGGCAACGGCGGCGATGCCTTCGGCGAGCTTGTCCACGAAGAGGGTCTCCTGTTTCGTTCGGACGAGGTAGATCGGATGAATGCCGATGTCGCCGGTAAAAATGAACTCCGTCCTGAGGAGGCCGACACCGTCGGCGGGCAGGGCCGAGCACCGTTCCACCGATGCCGGACCTTCCAGGTTGAGAAGTATCTTGGTGGCCGTGACGCTCTGGGGAGCCGCAGGCTGAAGGGTCTGCGAGGCCCGCCTTGGTGCGGCGGCCGGTGCCGGGGAGACGACGGCTTCAGGGGCCGGGGCCGCCTTTGCCTCTCCCTGGAAGACCACCCCCCGGGTTGCGTCCACTATCACGTTCTGCCCTTCGGCGAGGACTGCGGTGGCGTTCCGGGCGCCCACAATGCAGGGTATTCCCAGCTCCCGGGAGAGTATGGCGGCGTGGCAGGTGCGGCCGCCTTCGTCGGTGACGACGGCGCCGGCCTTGCGGAGCGCGGGGATCATGTCCGGCTTGGTCATGGTGGTCACGAGGATGTCACCGTCGGTGATCTTCACCGCGTCGGCTGATCCGGGTACAAGGACAACCTTCCCTTCGGCGAGGCCGGGAGAGGCGGCGAGCCCCCTGCAGAGGAGCTTCCGTTCGGGAGTTCCCGCGGCCGGGGAGGAGTTCTCGTGCTTCCCGTTCTTTGTCATGATCTCAGGTCCTTTCAGAAAGATCCGCGCCGGGGTTGGCCCGGCGCGGTGGCTCTTCGTTCTTCCTAGCTGAGTTTTCCCATGGCCGCGTGGGCGGCGGAAATCCGGGCGACAGGCACCCTGAAGGGCGAGCAGCTCACGTAGTTGAGGCCCACGGCATGGCAGAAGGCGATGCTGGAGGGGTTGCCTCCGTGCTCGCCGCAGATGCCGATGGAGAGCTTGGAGTTGACCTTCCGGCCCTTCTCCACGGCTATCTGCATGAGCGCTCCCACACCGTCCCTGTCGAGCTCGTGGAAGGGATTGACGGGGAGTATGCCCTTGTCCTCGTAATGGCCGAGGAACTTGCCCTCGGCGTCGTCGCGGGAGTAGCCGAAGGTGGTCTGGGTGAGGTCGTTGGTGCCGAAGCTGAAGAATTCGGCGTACTCGGCGATCTGGTCGGCCACGAAGGCGGCGTGGGGTACCTCGATCATGGTGCCCACGAGGTAGTTGAACTTCCTGCCGGATTTTTCCATGTAGCCCTTCGCGATTTCGTCGATCTGCTTTCTGAAGAACTCCATCTCGGTTTTCACGCCCACGAGGGGGATCATGATCTCGGGATGAATGTCGATGCCTTCTTCCACGAGCTGCAGGACGGCCTCGAAGATGGCGCTGGCCTGCATGGCGGAGATTTCGGGGTAGACGATGCCGAGGCGGCAGCCCCGGAAGCCGAGCATGGGGTTGGATTCCTTGAGGGCTTCAACCTTGGCCATGACCTTGCGGACCCCGTCGGCCTCGGGGGAATGCTCTTTCCCGGCGGCGACGAGTTCGGCCAGTTCCTCTTCAAGATCCTTCTCCTTGGGCATGAACTCGTGGAGGGGGGGATCGAGGAGGCGGATGATGACGGGAAGCCCCTGCATCTCCTTCAGGATGCCGTAAAAGTCGGCCTTCTGCATGACCTTCAGCTCGTCGAGGGCCTTGATCCGCTCTTCGTAGCTGTCGGCCACCACCAGGCGCTGCATGACGGGAAGACGGTCCGCTGCCATGAACATGTGCTCGGTTCGGCAGAGGCCGATGCCCCTGGCGCCGAAGGACCGGGCGCGCCGGGCGTCCTCGGGGGTGTCGCCGTTGGCCCAGACCTGGAGACGGGAGAATTCGTCGGACCAGGAGAGGACGGTCTTGAAGTCCTCGCTGAATGAAGCCTCCTTCAGGGGGGCGCCGCCGAGGAGGACCCGTCCGGCGCTGCCGTCCACGGTGATGGTGTCTCCCTTGCGGACGACCTTGTCGCCCTTGGTGATGGTCTCCTTGTTCAGGTCGATGACGATGTCCTCGCATCCGCTGACGCAGGGCTTTCCGAGTCCGCGGGCGACCACGGCTGCGTGGCTGGTCATGCCTCCGCGGCTTGTGACGATGGCCTCGGCGGCGAAAAGGCCGTGGATGTCGTCGGGGCAGGTTTCGGGCCGGGCAAGGATGACTTTTTTGCCCGACTTTGCCAGTTCAACGGCGTCGTCGGCATCGAAGCAGACGATGCCCACGCCGGCGCCGGGTGAAGCGGGAAGGCCCTTGGCGAGCACTTCATTCTCCGCCTTGGGGTCGACCTGGCGGTGCAGAAGCATTTCGACCTGGTCCGGCGTGACCCTCCCCACGGCGGTCTTTCTGTCGATGAGCCCCTCGTTCACCATGTCCACGGCGATCTTCACGGCCGCTCCGGCGGAACGCTTGCCGTTGCGTGTCTGGAGGATGTAGAGCTTGCTGCGCTCGATGGTGAACTCGATGTCCTGCATGTCCTTGTAGGCCTTTTCAAGGTTGGTGGTTATCTCGAAAAGCTCGTCGTAGACGGCGGGCATGGCATCCTTGAGCTGGGCGATGGGAAGGGGCGTCCTGATGCCGGCCACCACGTCCTCGCCCTGGGCGTTGACCAGGAATTCGCCGTACAGTTCCTTCGTTCCGTCGGAAGGGTTGCGGGTGAAGCACACGCCTGTGCCGCAGTCGTCGCCGAGGTTGCCGTAGACCATAGAGACGATGTTGACCGCCGTGCCGAGGGTATGGGGGATCTTGTGGAGCTTCCGGTAGGTGATGGCGCGGGGGTTTCCCCAGCTCTTAAAAACAGCCTCGACGGCGTTGCGGAGCTGTTTCCAGGGATCCGAAGGGAAGTCGAAGCCGGCGGATTTTTTGAAGATCTCCTTGAACTTCCCGACGATCTCCACAAGGCTCTTTTCGGGAATTTCGTTGTCGTAGGTGACGCCGAGCCCCTTCTTGACGTGCTCCAGCACCTCTTCAAAGGCATCCCCGTTGACGCCGTGGACCACGTTGCCGTACATCTGGATGAAACGGCGGTAGCTGTCAAAGGCGAAACGCCTGTCGCTGGCGGCCCTGGCGAGGGATTCCACCGACTCGTCGTTGAGGCCGAGGTTGAGCACAGTGTCCATCATGCCGGGCATGGAAACGGGAGCGCCGGACCGGACGGACACGAGCAGGGGATTCTGACCCGAGCCGAACGTCTTCCCCGTCTCCTTCTCCAGGGAACGCATGGCGGCAGTCACGTCATCCCAGATGGAGTCGAGGAATTTCTCGTCTTTGCCGTATTCGAGGCAGGCGTGGGTAGTCAAAATGAACCCCTGGGGAACGGGAAGGTTGTACTGGACCATCTGGGCCAGGTTGGCTCCCTTGCCTCCCAGGAGATTTTTCATCTCCGCGTTGCCTTCTTTGAAACTGTACACGTACTTCTCTGCGTTCATCTCTATTTTGCACCTCCATGGAATGAATGTCTCTCTTTTGCCCCGGCGAGCAGGGCGAGTATTTCGTGGGCCGTTTCCTCGATGGCCCGTTTCGTGACATCGAAGACGACGATGCCGAGATGCTCCATTATACCCGAAGCGTACTCGATTTCTCTCAAAATTTCTTCAGAACGTACATAATTGCTTTCTTCCGGGGCCAACCCCATCATGGACATGCGCCTGGTCCGGATTTCTCCGAGAGAGCCCGGAGACCTGATCAGCCCCACGATGCGGGAGGGCGGGATGCGGAAGAGCTGGGGAGGGGGCTCGATTCCGGGGACCAGGGGAACATTGGCCGCCATGACGCCCCTGTGGGCGAGGTACATGCAGAGGGGGGACTTTCCGGTTCTGGATATGCCCACGATGACCA
>JAPXRK010000067.1:0-7492 GCA_033813575.1 Synergistales bacterium | reverse complement strand
CAGCATCGCCCACGGCATCGAGTTCGGCATCATCTCCTTCTCGGTGCTCAAGATCCTCGGCGGCAAGGCGAAGGAAGTCAGCCCCATCATGCTCGCCCTGACGGTGCTCTTCATCGCGAAGGAAATCTTTTTCTAGCGGTCGTCGTTTCAACCATCCGGAAAAGAAGGGCCTTCCCCTGCGGGAAGGCCCTTCTTGCGTGTGAAAACAGCCTCTTTGCGGAGAACGAACAGGGCCGGATGCCGGAGCGTCATGGCTTTGCCTCTCCTTCCTGCTTTTCTGCGCAGAAGTGAAACACCGTTCCCGATCCCATGGTGGCGAACCGCTCCCTGAACGCCCCGTACAGGGCCCACTGAGCCCGGAAACCCGTGCAGTGACCGGCGGCGACGAGAGAGGGAGAAAGTTCCCCGAGGGCGGAGACCGTCTTTTCAATCCGATCTTCTGAAGCTTCCACCAGGTGAAGGCCTCCGATGACCCCTTCGAGTCTTTCGTCCTTTTTGAGGCAGTGTCTGAGAATGTTGATGATGCCGGCATGGCTGCATCCTGTGACCACAACCGCTCCAAGACCCTTCACCCGGGCGGTGAGGGCGATGTCGTCCTTCATGAGATCCTTTTCGATCCTGCCGTCCTCCGTTACCGTGGAAAGGCTGATCCCCACCTCCTCGAAGTCCGTTACCCTGGGAACTTCCCCCGTGGTGGAAAGCCCCGGCATCAGCTGCAGGGGGTCTGCAGCCGGCACCAGTTCAGCTCCTTCTTTCCGCAGGTTGTCCGCTTCATCCCCCTGCATGACCCCGACGTGCCGGAAGAAAGGATCGGTGATGAAGTTGAGGCGGAACAGCGAGGGGTGGGCGATCACCGGCAGGTCTCTTTTCCCGATGGATTTCAGAACTGCCGCGAGTCCTCTCGTGTGATCGTAGTGGCAATGGGTTAAAACGATGGCGTCTGTCTCCCGGAGAGGAATCTGAAGCTGGTTGATGTTGTACAGAAGGGCGTCGGGGTTTTGTCCCACGTCCACGAGTATTCTCCGGACATGGCCTTTCCGCTCCGCCTCCAGCCAGAACGAAACGCCGTGCTGGCCGAGGAGGGGGCTTTCGTAAGGGACGGTGTCCTCCGCTAGTACCGTGACTTTCAGTGAATCGAGCATGGTCTCATCTCCTGCCGTACGGATGTGTACCGGAAAACCTTTTCTGCCCGTGCCCTTCTGCGCCTCCCTTCCCGCGGCCAATACGCACTGGCCGCCTACCTGCCCTGCCCTCCCCTGAATCTCCGGCGCCTCGGACAGTGGCCGGAGCGGCCGAAGGGCCCCTGGTCCGCCGGGGAGGCATTCTCGTCCTTCAGCTCTTCCCGGCATTTGCCGCACAGCCCGGCAATGGCGATGGACTGGGGGAGGAGTTCCATTCCGGTTTCCGAAAGCCATTGTTCCAGGGCTTCCTGTTTCCTGTCCTCTCCCCCGAGAGGGAAGAGGGATCCGCAGTGGCGGCAGAAGACGGACACGTGGAGCTTCTGCTCGGGCATTTCCAGCCGGAACTGCCCCTCGTTCAGGTAGATGACGTTCACCACGCCCATCTCCGCGAGAAGGTTGATGGTCCGGTAGACGGTGGCGATGCCGATGGACGGGTCGAAATCCCTCGTCTTTCCCCAGATGTCCTGTACCGTTGAAGGAATGCCGATATTTTCGGCGATCACCCGGAAGAGGACCTCCCGCTGGGCCGTGAGCCGGAGCCCCCTGTTCTTCAGTTTTTCAAGAAAGCCGGTCACGGCGGTTTCGTGCTGTTGTTCGTCCATTGGTTTCCTCCTGCGACAGATCGTGTTTTTCCTCTTGACATAATGGCACAAAGGGGTCTATTATGCAACTGATAATCAGTATCATTAAAGGAGGGGTGAACAATGCCGGCACGGAACGGAACGGGACCTCTGGGAATGGGGCCCATGACAGGGTGGGGACGAGGATGGTGCGCCGGAGGCAGAGGTATGGGCCGCGGTTTCGCGGGATACGGCAGGTTCGGCATGGGACGCGGTTTTGGTGGCGTATGGGCTGCCCCGGTGAATCCTGAAATGGAGGAGCAGGTTCTCCGGCAGGAAATGGAGATGCTGCAGGCCAGGATGAATGAGCTGCAGGCGCGGCTCGGAAAGGATAACAAGGAATGACCAAGGCGGCCATCGCTCTCGACGGAAATATCGTTTCGGAACACTTCGGAAAGGTCAGGGAGTTCCTTTTCGTCACCTTTGAAAACGGCAGGGAGATTTCCAGGGAGGTTCTTCCTGCACCTGCGGCCGATCACGCACCGGGCGTTTTCCCCAACTGGGTGAGATCCATGGGGGCGGACGTGGTTATGGCGGGGGGCATGGGAGTCAAGGCCAAGCAGTTTTTCGAGACTCTCGGTGTCCAGGTTCTCACGGTGCCTCCCATGGATGTCGAAGAGGGTGTCAAAGCCCTTCTCCTGGGAACGGTGCGGACAGTGGAAACCGACTGCGGTCATGGAGCGGATCATGACTGCGGCCACGAGTCCGGCCATCACTGCGGCAAATGAGAATTGCGGTGGCCAGCGGCAAGGGAGGCACGGGAAAGACAAGCATCTCGGCCTCCCTTGTGCTTGCACGCCCGGAAAACCTTGCGCTTGATCTTGATGTGGAAGAGCCGAACCTGAATATTCTCCTCGGTGCGTTCGAGGGGGGCGTACTGCCCGTTACGATGCCCATCGCCAGGATTGAAGGAAGCAAGTGCGTTGAATGCGGCAAATGCGCCCGGAGCTGCGTCTTCGGAACCATAGCGTGGATGGGTGGGGGATTCCCCGTCATCAACGATTCACTCTGCCGGGGATGCGGCCTTTGTTCCAGGGTTTGCCCCACGGAAGCCATTTTTGAGGAGGATCAGATCGTCGGGGAAGTTCGGTCCGGAACCTGCGACGGGATCCCTTTTCTCGAAGGGCGGCTCCGGGTCGGGAGCGTCAGTACAGTCCGCGTCATCGAGGAAACGGTAAAAAAAGCGAAGGCGTTCAACCGCCCGGGCTGGGTGATGGACTGCCCTCCGGGAACGGCCTGTCCCGTCGCGGCATCACTCCGCCATGCGGACATGGCCCTATTGGTTACGGAGCCCACCCCGTTCGGAAGGTCCGACCTGGAGGGGATGCTTGAATTGACGGCCGGTATGCAAATTCCAACGGCTCTCGTGATCAACAAAACGGGCATCGGCGATCTCTCTCTCGACGACCTGTGCAAAAAGTTTGGTGTGGAGGTGCTCGCCCGCTATCCCTTTTCCCGGTCCGCCGCGGAATGCGGGGCCAGGGGGGAATCGCCCTTCAAAATCGATGCCGGATGGGCTGAAATCACCCGTACGCTCTGGTCGAGGATCGAAAGGAGATTCTCATGAGGATCCGGGAGATTGTGGTCATCAGCGGCAAGGGCGGCACGGGAAAGACCACCCTGACTGCGTCTCTCGCGGCCGTGGCGGCGGAGCGGAAAATTCTCGCCGACGCAGACGTGGACGCTCCCAACCTCGCTCTCCTGCTCCATCCGGAGGAGACGTTCAGGGAGCCCTTTCGCGGCATGTCCATCGCCGAGGTCGACCGGACGCGGTGCACGGGATGCGGAGCGTGCGAAGAGAGCTGCAGGTACGATGCCATCCATGTGCGGGAAGGAAAAGCCGTCGTGGACGAGGGCTTCTGCGAGGGATGCAGGGTGTGCCTTCATGTCTGTCCGGAGCAGTGCATTTCGTTGAAAAATTTCGAGCGGGGAACCATACGCCGCGGGGATACGGCCATGGGCCCCCTGTGGCACGCCCGGCTCAACCCCGGAGGGGAGAACTCGGGCCTGATGGTGGCCCTTCTGCGGAGGGAAGCGAGAAAGGAAGCGGAGACTGCGGGTGCGCAGCTCATAATAACCGACGGACCTCCGGGCATCGGCTGTCCGGTGACGTCGTCGGTCACTGGAGCGGATTTTGCGGTGATCGTCTCCGAGCCTTCCATGTCAGCCCTGTCGGACCTCCGGCGGGCTGCGGAATTGTGCGGCATACTGGCGGTGCCTTTCGGGGTCCTTATCAACCGGTGGAACCTTTCGGAGGAACTCACGGAAACCCTGAAGAAAACCTGCAGGGAGAAAGGATGGCTCTTTCTCGGCACCATTCCTTTCGACCGGAGAATCGCTGAGGCCGTAGGCTCGGGCCGCATTCCCGCCCCCGAGATGGGGGACGTGCTGCCGGCGCTGTGGAGTACAATACGAAAAGCAGGGAGGCTGGAACAATGATCCGGATTGGAATCGCCGCATCGGGAAAAGAAGAGTCTTCCGCCGTGGCGGACAGGTTTGCCAGGGCACCTTTTTTCATTATCGCCGACGAAAGCGGGAAGATCATCGAGGCAGTGGAGAACGGTGCCGGAGCGGAGCAGCACGGAGCGGCGTCCAAGGCGCTCATGATCCTGTCGGGGAAACAGGTTTCCGTGCTTCTCGTTCCCCGGTTAGGGCCCAACGCCATCGGATTTCTGAAACAGGCGAAAATGGACGCCTACTGCGCCGAAGGACTGACTGTCAGGGAAGCCATCGGGAGGTTCACGAGCGGTTCCCTGGAAAAAATACAGAAATAAGAAGGAGCGGACTTTATTCATGACATTACCGCCGAAAAGCGACAGGAAGCAGATCAGGAAAATTTTCGCCGTGGGCAGCGGAAAGGGCGGGGTGGGGAAAAGCTCCCTCACGTCGCTCCTTGCCGTGGCAGCAGCCCGTGAAGGGAAAAAAGTGGGTATCATGGACGCCGATATCACCGGGCCGTCCATCCCCACCTTCTTCGGGCTCAGCACCTTTCCCTTCGGCAATGCCGAGGGGATAGAACCGCCGAAGACGAAGCTCGGGATCAAGGTTATCTCCATGAACCTGCTGCTGGACGATCCGGCGAAGCCAGTGGTCTGGCGGGGCCCCCTGCTGGGCAACGCCGTGACCCAGTTCTTCACGGACGTGAGGTGGGACGACCTTGACGTGCTCTTCATCGACCTTCCCCCCGGAACAGGCGATGCCGTGCTCACGGTGATGCAGACCATCCCCCTCGATGGCTTCCTCCTCGTCACGTCCCCCCAGGAAATCGCCTCCCTGGTGGTGCGGAAGGCGGCGAAGATGGCGGAGATGCTCTCCGTCCCCCTCGTGGGCGTGGTGGAGAACATGAGCGCCTTCTTCTGCCCGGACTGCGGCAAGCGGGTAGAGGTTTTCGGCAAGAGCCATTCTCCCTCCCTCATGGAGGATCTCGGCGCCTCCTTCTGGGGCAGCCTTCCCCTCGACCCCTCCCTGGCGGAGATGGCGGACGAGGGAAAAATCGAAGCATACGAAAACAAAGAGGTTTTTGATATACTTTCACAGGGGCTGCAGGGCAGAATCTAGGCTTAAAAAAAGCATGCCCCGGGGGAGCAATGAGGGCATGCAGGAGAGTACGGGAAACAAAGCCGGATCCCTGGCGGGCCAGGCGGCAGAGCCGGTTATGGCGGCAGAAGAGCGTTCGATCACGGAAAAGCTTGAGACTGTGTTGGCGAACCTCCCTCCGGACAGGGTCACCCTGGAAGAGATACGGGATCTTATCGGCCAGGACGGCCTGTTGCTTCTGTCGGCCTTTCTGACGCTCGTATTTCTTGTTCCCGTGTCCATTCCGGGAGTCAGCACCGTGTTCGGGGCGGCGATCCTCCTGATCGGCATCAGCCGCCTCATGGGTAGGAACCTGTGGCTTCCCGGGCGGATAGCCCGGAAGACCCTTCCCGCCGAGAACATACGGAACGCCATCCGGCGGGGGGCGAAGTGGCTCAGCTCTCTCGAAAAGATCAGCCGGCCCCACAGGATGAGCGGGTTCGTGACCGCGCCCATGGCGGACAGGGTAAACAGCCTCGCCATGATCGCGGGGGCGGTCCTGCTTATGGCGCCCTTCGGCCTTGTTCCGTTCAGCAACACGCTCCCGGCCCTGGCGCTCCTCTTCCTGGCCATCGGGCTGCTCCAGAAGGACGGATTCCACATCCTCTGCGGCCACCTTCTCAACGTCGCCACCGTGATCTATTTCACGGTGCTCATCGTCGGGGGGGGAGTGGCCGTCCGGGAGTTGTTCCGGAGGCTGGCGGGATAATACTTCCCGCTCCGGACCTACGAGAGGACGAAAGCCCCATCCGCAGGATGGGGCTTTCGTCCTTTGCCTGCCCGGGGGATTTCCGCCGTACGGTCGGAATGACATGTATCTTCATTCTTTTCCGTTCTTTTTTTTGCAAACGACCTGTTCCGTAAATCGTTTTTTCAGTTATTGACTGCGCTTCGCTTTAGTAATACCATAAAATGGTACTGCAGAATCATTATCGGCAAAGGAGGGATGGGTGTGAGCAAAACGCGGGAAGGATGGAATCCCTATCTTCTCGGCGGACTGGCCGGACTGCTTTCCGTATGGTCGACCTACTATACCGGAAAGTTCTTCGGCGCGTCCACATCCTTCGTGAGGGCTGCGGCCTTCGTGGAGGATAAGGTCATTCCGGAACGGGCGGCGACACTTGAGTATCTGGTGAAGAACGCCGCGAAAATGGACTGGCAGATGATGTTCATTATCGGCATTTTTATCGGGGCCCTGCTTTCTGCCACTCTGTTCGGCGATTTCAAGTTCCAGGCCGTGCCGGACATGTGGAAGAGGCATTTTGGTGAAAGTGCCGTCTCCAGGGGGCTGGTGGCCTTTCTCGGCGGCGCTGTGGCCATGTTCGGCGCCAGGCTTGCCGACGGATGCCCCAGCGGTCACGGGCTGAGCGGGACCATGCAGCTCGCTGCCAGCGGATTCGTGGCCCTCATCTGCTTTTTCGTGGCAGGTGCCATAGTGGCCAGAATGATCTATGGAGGTGGACAGAATGGATCTTGATCAGATCATTGTCCATTTGAATGAAATTCTCGTGTCCCTCAAGGGCATCGCCAACGCTGTCGACCTCGAACTCCGTTTCGGCCTGGTCACCGGAATGGTCTTCGGCGTCCTTCTCCAGAGGGCTCAGGTCATTCGGTACGACAAGCAGCTTGCAGCCCTCCGCTTCCAGGATTTCACCATCCTGAAGTTCATGATGTCCGCCATCATCGTCGGTATGGTCGGAACGTACTTCCTGTACGACCAGGGGCTGGTGAAGCTCTCAATAAAACCCACCATCCTGGGCGGAACCATTACGGGAGGCCTTCTCTTCGGCGTCGGCTGGGCCCTTCTCGGCTATTGCCCGGGAACGTCCCTGGGCGCCCTCGGGGAGGGACGGACCGATGCCTTCTGGGGCATTCTCGGCGCCATCGCCGGTGCGGCCCTCTATGCCGAGATGTTCCCTTACCTCCAGGATACACTGCTGAAGATGCACGACTACGGAAAAATCACCCTTCCCCAGCTTCTCGGGGTCAATCACTGGATCGTCATCGCCGGAGTCTCGGTGGTTTTTCTCCTGTCCTTCATGCTGATGGAGAAAAAGGGATTGTAGCTTTCCCCGTTCACTGCAGCGACGGCCCCCGGACTTTTCCGGGGGCCGT
>JAPXRK010000066.1:0-7548 GCA_033813575.1 Synergistales bacterium | reverse complement strand
GGCTGGGGGCAGGAGAGACCCCGGGCATCGACTACGAAAGCTTCAGACATTGTCCTTCCCCCCTAATCCATTTTCATTCTGAACAGCCCGCCCACGGCGAGGCAGAACACGAGGCCGATCACCGTCGCCGTCATTCCGTTCGCCGTCACGCCGGCGCCGGAGCTCGCAAGGGCGAAATTATGGGCGAAAGCTGCTCCGATGAGCATTCCCAACACGAACACGGAGGCGTCGCCGTCCCCCTCCCCGGACATGATGACCTGCCGCCCCGGGCATCCTCCCGCAAGGGTGAAGGCGAGGCCGGAAAGGGCCATCCCGATGAAGCTCCACAGGTGGTTCATATGAGCCACCGGCTGTCCTTCAAACCCCGGCTTGAACTGGCCGAGAAGCAGGTTGACGACGAAGGCCGATACGAGGAAGGCCGCCACGCCGCTGAAGAGGTGGCCGTCCCTGAGCATGATGAGGTCTCTCAGGGCCCCCACCGTGCAGAACCGGCTTTTCTGGGCCATCCATCCGACGAGGAGGCCTGCACCGAGAGCTATGGCCACAGGAGCGGCTGCGGCGCCCGGTCCGGTTTTGGAGAAAAAGACAGGGCCGGTCCCCTCGGGCCCGAAAAGGGGCCGGAGGAAAAGAAGGGCGAGGAGGGCGGCAGCGGCAAGGGGCATGACGGCGCCCGCCCAGGCCGGAGACTTGGAGGCCCTGCCGAGGCTGAAGCCGTTCCACAAAAAGATGATCCCGACGCCGATGCCGACCGCGAGGCCGCCGATGCCGGCGATGGCGTTCCAGTCACCGCCCGCCAGCCGGGCGTAGGCCCTCCACGGGCATCCGAGGAAGATAAGGGCCCCTATCATGGCGAAGAAGCCGAGAAAGAACCTCACGATGGGCGAGGAGCCGGACCTGGGCCGGTATTCCCTGCTGAGGAAAGCGGCGAGAAACGAGCCGAGGATGAAACCGGGGATCTCAGGCCGGAGATACTGGACCACCCCAGCCCGGTGAAGGCCGAGGGCCCCCGCGATGTCCCGGGTGAAGCAGGCGACGCATATCCCCATGTTTCCGGGATTGCCGAAGAACACAAGAAGCGAGGCAGCGGCTCCGACGAAAGCTCCGGTGATGGCCGGGCCCCATCGGGAGATGAGAATGTCATTGATGCTCTTCATGAAGAAACCACCCTTCTCTGAAATGATGATGCGGTTCATACCAGAAAATAGTCAACAACCAACATGCTCATGCGCTCCGGAAAAATGCGCACAGGGGAAAAACAACGTTCTACACTCACGGGACAATTTCAGTCTGCAGCCTACAGGGCGTCTGCTATTTCTATCGTTCCGTCCCCTTCGGAGAACTCGCCGATGACCGCTGCCCTGTCGAAGCCGAAGCTCCGGATTTTCGGCAGCAGCCTCCCGGCGTCCTCCCTGCCCAGGGCGAGCAGCAGCCCCCCGGAGGTCTGGGCGTCGAAGACCATGTCCATCAGGATGTCGTCGTGCTTCGACGGATCTTTCACCCTGTCCTCGTAGGCGATCCTGTTGCTGTAGGTTCCGGCGGGGATGAGCCCGCTGGAGGCGAGATCCAGGACCCCCGGCAGAAGGGGGATGTCCCGTATCCCGAGGGTGAGCTTCAGGCCGCCCTCTGAAAGCATGTCCAGGACGTGTCCCGCTAGCCCGAAGCCTGTAACGTCCGTGCAGGCATGCACTACGCGGCACTCGTCCGCGGAGAGGCGCCTCGGAAGGTCGTTCAGGGTGGTCATCCACCGGGCGGCTTCAATTCTTGAGGCTTCGTCCTCCACCATATCCGCCTTTACTGCGGTGGCGACGATCCCCGTGCCGACCGGCTTCGTAAGGAGAAGAAGGTCTCCCGGCCGCGCCCCTGTCACCTTCCAGATGGAGTCCCGCCGAACTTCTCCGTAGACGACGAGACCGAACTTCGGTTCCCTGTCTTCCACGCTGTGGCCTCCCAGGAGGAAGGCTCCCGCCTCCGCCACTTTTTCCTGTCCTCCCCTGAGGACGTCCTTCAAAACGTCCAGTTCGAGGGTTTTTGTGGGAAAACCCACGATGTTCAATGCCACAAAGGGCTTTCCACCCATGGCGAAGACGTCGCTCAGGGAGTTCGTCGCCGCGATCCGCCCCCAGGTGAGGGGGTCGTCCGACACGGGGGTGATGAAGTCCACCGTGAGGATTCCGGCCCGCTCCGGGTCGATCGTCCAGAGGGCGGCATCCTCGCCGGACCCCCAGGACGTGATGATCCGTTCGTGGGATGGCAGCGGAAGATCCCTCAGCACCTTCTCCAGGTCCGCCGGACCTATTTTCGCCGCTCAACCGCTGGTGGTCGAAAGCTCGGTAAGCCTCATTTCCGCACCTCCTCCGCAGCTCATGATCCAAGCACCGCCTTCAGGGCGTCCACCGTTTTCCGGACCTCGTCCACGGTGGTGAACCACCCCGGGCTGAGGCGCAGGGCCCCGCCGGGGAATGTTCCAAGGGTCTTGTGGGCCAGCGGGGCGCAGTGCAGCCCCGGCCGGGTCTCTATGCCCCACTCGTCGGAGAGCCGGGCAGCGAGAATGCCGTTGTCCCGCCCCTCAAAGTTGACGGCGAACACGGGCAGGCGTCCGTCCATGGTTTTCCGCCCGGAGAACCGCACTCCCGGAAGGGAGAGCAGGCCCTCGAGGAGAAGGGCTCCCAGGGATTCTTCCCTCCGCCGGATATTTTCGATCCCTGTTTCCCCCATCCAGTCCAGGGCCGCCAGAAGGCCGGCTATTCCGGGAAGGTTGGGCGTGCCCGCCTCGAACTTGTCCGGCATGGTGTCGGGCTGCAGCTCCAGGTGGGAGAAGCTTCCCGTGCCGCCCTCCACGAACCATTCCGTTTTTTCGGCGAAATCGGGTTTCCAGAGAATGCCCCCGATGCCCTGGGGCCCGAAGAGCCCCTTGTGGCCGGTGAAGCAGAGAGCCGCAAGGCCCAGCTTTTCAGCGTCTAGGGGGAGTATTCCCGCGGTCTGGGCGCAGTCCAGCACGAAGGGTACACCAGCCTCCCGGCAGATCCCGGCAAGGGTCTCCACGTCCTGTACCGTGCCGCAGACGTTGCTGCAGTGGGAAAGGGCCACCAGGGAAATATGGGACTCCTTGAGGGTTTTTGCGAGCGTCGAGGGGTGAAGAAAGCCTTCCCCGTCGCACTGCAGGACTTCCACGGAAACCCCTCCGGCCTCGAGACGGCGGAGGGGGCGCACGACGGCGTTGTGCTCCATGGACGAGATGGCCACTTTCATTCCGGGCTTGAGATATCCCTTGAACACCACGTTGAGGGATTCGGTGACGTTTGCGGTGAAATTGACGTACCGGGGATCGTCTTCCCATCCTCCGAAGAAAGAGGCGAGGCGCTCCCGGCAGGTGAACACGAGGTCGAGGGTTCCCATGTCCCGCTCCGAGGCGCTTCCCCGTGCGAGATTTGCGCCCCTGCCGGTGAGGAAGTCGGCCATGGCCCGGGCGACGCACTCCGGCTTCGGCCATGTGGTGGCGCCGTTGTTCATGTAAATGCCCAATCAGATTCCCTCCAGGTTATACTATTTATAATCAATATCATACACTCTTTTGGAGAATTTTCATTACCCCGGAAGGGATATCGCATCATGCCGTTTTGGCTCAACGGGAAGAAAAAAGGAATAAGTTCCCGGAGTATGTCCCGGGGAAAAAGTCGTATACGGCAACGGACATTATGACCACCGGGCGGCGGACGGAAACGGGTCCGGAATCCCGCCGCCCGGTAGATCTACAGCATCTCCACGAACGCGTCCATCCTGGTGGAGAGCTGCTCCCTGTCGCTTTCCGAGTAGTCCGTTTCCACCAGGAGATACTTCTTTCCCAGTGACTGGACGAGATTCCGCACCCCGTACGCCTCCACCGCGTAGGTGTGGCAGGCGGTGAGGAGAATCTCCACGACCCCGTCGATACGATACCTGTCGGCCAGATATTTCAGGGCCTCCATCCTCCGGGTGTTGGGACTCATGACGGAACACCCGATGGCAAGATATTTCTCGGCCAGGGCGTCCATGGGGTCCTTCTCTTCATCCACCAGCCAGGTCAGCTCCTTCTGGCCGCCGCAGTTCTCGTAGCACACCACCAGGGCCCCGGCGTTTTCCAGGGCCTCCATCACCTTGACGACCCCTCCTGCTGGGCAGCCCGTGACGAGGACCCTCGGCTTCCCTCCGTGGCCCCGCCGCTCCCCGCCATCCCAGGCGGAACGTATCCTCCGGACCTGCTCTTCGAGCCAGGGAATCGCGGACTCCTTGTCGAAGTGAAACTGCATGTACTCGGTGAAATAATGGACTTCCAGCCCGGAAAGGGGAGGATCTTCGAGGGCGGACAGCTCCCAGAGGGATCTCAGCGCCATGCGTTCCCTGTTCCTGAGGGCGATGGATCTGCGAAGATCTTCATCTGTGACCGGGCGGCCCACAATTCCTTCGAGATACCGGCGGACCCCCCCGAATTCCCGCTTCAGTTGCTCAAAATCCTCCGGGCGGTCCGCCCTCTGGGGGATCTGGATGGTGTAGACGGGCTTCATGAGGTTCATGAGCTCGTACATCTTCTTCTTGCCGTCGCAGGTGGTCTCGGCGATGACCACGTCGCAGAAGTGGAAGTAGGGACAGGTGTCCTTCAGCGCATGGCCGTAGCTCGCCTTGATGAGGGGGCAGAGGTTCCGGGGCAGGTGCTCCTCGGCGGCGGATATGGGTTTGTCGCTCTTGGCGCAGAGGCTGGCGGGAATGGCCCCGGCGGCGTTAACGAGCTCCCAGGGCATGTAGGTGCAGTAGGTGCCCACTATCTTTTTGCCCTCCTCGCTTGCCTTCTTGATGGCAGGAGGCCCTTCGTTCATGTGTTCCCTCACATATTCCACGATCTCACGTATGGTTTCCATCCCGTTCTTCGTCCTCCCATCCTATTAGAGCAGCCCCGATGGCCCCTGCAAACTGGGAGCGATCGGAGGTCAGAATTTCACAGTCCGTTTCCCGCCCGATGAGACGCACCAGGCTCGGGCTCCTTGAAACGCCCCCGGAAAAGAAAAGGGGTTCCTTCATTCCGATCCGGGCAAGCATGGCGGCGGACCGGGACGCGATGGACCGAAGAAGGCCCCGGACAAGGGATTCCCTGTCCACTCCCCGGGCAAGATGTCCCACCACCTCGGTCTCGGCGAACACGGCGCACATGCTCGAAATAGGCTGAAACTCTCCCCAGGGGTCCACCGAGCCGAAATCGCCGATGTCATAATCGAGGACATGGGCCATCATCTGGAGAAACCGTCCCGTTCCGGCGGCGCACTTGTCGTTCATGGCAAAGTCCTCCACGGAACCATCCTCCCCCAGGAGGATCACCTTGCTGTCCTGCCCGCCGATGTCCAGCACCGTCCGTGCATGGGGCGCCATCCAGCGCACCCCCCTGCCATGGCAGGTAATTTCCGTCACCCGCCTCTTCGCCGAAGAGACCGACTTCCTGCCGTATCCCGTGGCCACCACGGGAACGGACGACCGGGACACATCCCCCGTGGAGGAGTACATTTTCTCAAGCGCCTGCAGGGCACTCTCCTTCGGGCTCCAGCCCGTGGGCAGCAAAACTGCGTCGGCAATCCCGCCATCGAAGAGGACAGCCTTTACGCCTACGGATCCGATGTCGATTCCAATGGAAAAATGACGGATGGTTATTACCCTCTCATATAATGATAATGACTATTAATTATAAAACTATACTACGGACCTCTTTGGAAATCAACATTTTCGGGAACGCCTAAATCCGTAGGCAGCGGGGAGCGTCACCGGTGCTAGCTTGGGCCGTCGGCCCGGGCGCTGCCCCCCAGGGGGTCATCTCTTCGCCCCTGGCGGGGCGAATTCACCTTATGCCCGGCGACACTCCCTCTGCCAGGAAAAGCTGCGGATTTACGGGACGTCAAATCTGCGGGAAGAAAAAATTCGGCGGCATTCTTTTGGCAAACTTTTGTTATGAAAACAGATACAGGCTGCTTCCCGGCGAACAACCGGTCCGGGGAAAAATAGGGCTCTTAGCTCCGGTTGACCCCCCTCCGGTTTCATTTTATAATTCAAAACAGTTGAAATAGCACATCATAACGGGGAATGATTTCAGCCAGACACAAAGGAGGAGATGCTTCCATGAACGCACCGGTCCATTCCAGGGTGGTCCTCGGGGTGCTGTGTATTTTCCTTTTCATTTTCTCCGCCCTTCCTGCACAGGCCCGGAACCCGGCGGATTTCGAGGTTATCCTGTTCGAGAATTCCGGCTGCGAAGGAGAAAACCAGCTGGCCTTCTCCTACGACAACGATCTTCCCAATCTCAACAGGTTCAACATTCCCGGCGGGGAGAAATGGAACGACAGGATCAGCTCCCTGGCGATCGGAAAAAACGCCCGGGTCATCCTGTACCAGCATTCCGATTTCAGGGGCCCAAGCATCAGCTTCGAGGGAGACGGCACCGACGGCCTGATCATCGCGGACCTGCACATCCTTGGCTGGGGGGACACGGTGACCTCGGCAAAAATCCGGCAGAGGGTTGTCCCTGCACCGGATGAGGTACTGATCTTCGAGCATGTGAACTACGACGGCGGCATGCTCTCTCCTTCCGCGGGAGGAAATTACCCGGATCTCAGGCAATGGACCATTTCAGGCGGCAAGACCTGGAACGACAAAATCAGTTCCCTGAAGATCGGGAAGGAGGCCCTTCTCTGCGTATACGCCGACATCGACTTTGGAGGGCCGTCCATTGTCTTCAGCGGCGACGGGCAGGGGACCGTTGAAATCATCAGCCTTCACGGTACCGGGTGGGAAGATGCCGTCTCCTCCATGAAGGTCCGTGCCCGGGGCTGGACTCCGGAAAGCGAGGACGCTTCCGGCGGATCCCAGGGATCGGAAGGAACGGGAGAGACCGGGGAAGGCCAGTCTGAAGGCTCCGGCCAGGGCAGCGGGACCGGAGGGTCCGGGGAAACATCCGCCGGAGATGGTCATGAGGAAGGCGGAGAGGAGGAAACCGATCCCCTGGAGAACGAAATAGTCTTTTTCAAGGATGCGGACTTCCAGGGCGAACACAGGATATATGCCGTCGGGGAGAACCTGCCCGATCTCCGGCAGCTTTCCTTCTGGGACTCCACCGGAAACTGGAATGACGGGATAAGTTCCCTGAAGATAGGGGCCAACGCCCAGGCCTACGTCTGCACCCATATCGACTTCGGCGAACCCTGCGTCCAGCACCGGGGGGACGGGTCCGGGGTCACCCGGATCGACAATCTCCACGCCAGCGGTTGGGGCGACAGGATCTCCTCCATCAAGGTCCGGGGGAAGAACTGGAACCCGGAGGACGATATTCCGGAACCCCAGGCTGACGAGGTCATTTTCTTCGAACATGTGGACTACGGGGGGAAGCATCTCATAGTCAAGGCGAACAGGCACGAGCTTGATCTCACGAAAGTTTTCCTGGAGAACTCGAACACCAGCTGGAACGACAAAATCAGTTCCATAAAAGTCGGAAGCTCCGTAAAGGCGGAGATTTACGAACACATCAACCCAGGCTCC